>JAGRHX010000337.1 GCA_020444775.1 Gammaproteobacteria bacterium | reverse complement strand
CCGAGACACTCGGCGCCGAGCTGCGCGCCAGCGCCGCCAGCGCGGAGTCGGACGATGTGGACGGCTATTACCGGGCCGCGCTGCGCGCACTCGAGCGCCTGGTGCAGACCCGTGGCGCGATTGCGGCCGAGTCGATCGAACTACGCACCGAGCAATGGCGACGCGCCTACCTCGCCACCCCGCATGGCCAGCCGGTGGAGCTGTCGGCCGGCGAGGTCTGAATCCCCCGCCGGTCAGGTCTTCAGGCGGCGATGTCGCGTCTGCGCAGGTTGGACAGCACGTGGGAGTCGCGCCGCGACAGGTCCAGACTGGTGTCGAGGTGATTGCGCCCCGGCAGCTCCAGCGCCGAGACCGCCAGACCATGCTCTCGGCAGTTGCCGACGAATTGCAGGCCTTGACGCCGGAACGCCTCCGGCTCCTCGCTGCCCCAGGCGACCACGGTGGCGGGACCGTCCCGGCGCAGCAGGCGAACCGGGCTCAGCGCGCCGGCCAGATCGGCGCTGAAGTCCGAGCTGTCCGGCGCCGGCTGCGAATCCGCATCATTCAAATCGTAGACCCCGCTGACCAGCAGCGCGCTGCGCGGACGGACTTCCAGATCGGGTTGGAATGCGACCAGCGCGGCGGCCAGCGCGCCGAAGGAATGCCCGAGCAGATGCCCGCGGGTAGGATCCAGACCCAGCCGCTGGGCGTTGCGAACCAGGAACAGCCAGGCGCGGCGCACCTGGTCGACCACGTGGGCGAAGTCGGTCTCAGGGGCGGAATCGATACCGATGACGGCAAAGGCCGCGCCCTGGCTATGCACCGCCTTGGCGGGAAATCCAGCATCGGCTCGCGGACGGTCGGTGGACAGGCCGCTGGGCACGAAGGCCACGAACGGTAGCTTGCGTCCCAGCGCATGCGGGGGGTAGAGATCGATACGTTCGACCTCGCCGCGCCCGTAGCCGATGTCGAGCCGCAGCTCGCGGGTGCGCTCGCGGGCATTGCGGGTGCCTTCGCGCCAGGCGGTGAGCCATGGCGATAGATCGGGGACCTGAGAGCGCCGATCGTAACGGCATTCCAGATCGACACGACGCAAGCGGCGCGGCTCGCGTTGCACCATCTCGTTGTCGGCCAAGCGTCGTTCCATTGCCAGCCACCCCCAAGCCAATCCAGTGCCAGCCATCGATGCCGTCGAACCCGATCGCGCGCGAATCCTACTGCTGGCCGGAGTCGGAGTCGAGCCCCGCAATGCACCTCGACCGGCGCGGCGATGGATTCCTTGAACCGCTGCTCATCCTGGCCAGGGCATCGGCATTGATCGGCCCATCTGTAGCGGCGATCGACACGGATGGTCGGGTCTGAATCCGGAGTCGATCTCGCGTAGGATGCGGGGCGCCGCCATGCGCATTTGTCAGGCGCGAAGGCCTGCCCATGACCGTGTCCGACCGATCGAGATCGAGCCTATGAACATCGACGCGAGACTCACCGCCCTGCGTGCCCGCATGCGTAAAGCAGGCGTCGCGGCCTACCTGGTGCCGGGAACCGATCCGCATCAAAGCGAATACCTGCCCGAGTGCTGGCAGCGGCGCGAATGGCTGAGCGGTTTTACCGGTTCCGCCGGCGAGCTGCTGGTGACCTTGCGCAACGCCTGGCTTTGGACTGACGGCCGTTATTTCCTGCAGGCCGAGCGCGAGCTCGCTGGCAGCGGCATCGAGCTTATGCGTATGGGTCAGGCCGATGTGCCGAGCATCGAGCAGCACGCGGCTCGGGTGCTGCGCAAGGGGCAGGCGCTCGGTGTCGATCCGCAGCTGTTGTCCATCGCCCGTGCCCGCGCGCTCGAGTCCGCGCTGTCGGCGCAAGGGGTCGATGTTCGATACCTCGAGGACAATCTGGTGGATGCGGTCTGGTCGACCCGACCGGCGCCGCCTTGCGAGCCGGTCGAAGCGCTGGCCAATCGCTTCAGCGGTGAGAGTGTGGCGGCCAAGCTCGAACGTGTGCGGAGCGCGACGCGCGAGGCCGGCGCGTCGGCGCTGGTGGTGACCACCCTGGATGCGATTGCCTGGTTGTTCAACATCCGGGGGCGGGACGTCAGCTTCAATCCGGTCAGCATCGCCTACGCCATCGTCGCCGACAACGGCGCGACCTTGTTCATCGATTCGAGCAAGCTGTCCAAGGCGGTGCAGCGCCATCTGGGCTCGAAGGTCCGGATAGCATCCTATGAGGACTTCGCGCAGGCGCTGGGCAAGCTCAAGGGACGCGTGCTGGTCGATGAGTCCAGCGCCAGCCGCTTCGTCGCCATGCACCTGACGCAGGCCGAGCTGCTGCCAGGGGCCTCACCGATCTCGCGGATGAAGTCGGCCAAGAACCGGGTCGAGCTCGAGGGCATGCGCGCGGCCCACCTGCGAGACGGCGTGGCCATGGTCAAGTTCCTGCACTGGCTCGAGGAGGCGGTGGCGAAGGGCGCGGTCACAGAGATCGACGCCGCCGACCGGCTCGCGGAGCTGCGCGCCGAGGGCGAGCACTTCAAGGGGCTCTCGTTTCGCACCATCTCCGGCTACGCATCGAACGGTGCCATCATCCACTATTCGGTGACCCCGAAGACCAACAAGCGGCTGCGCGCCCGCGGTCTGTACCTGCTCGACTCGGGAGCTCAGTACCTGGATGGGACCACCGACATCACCCGCACGATCGCCCTCGGCGGGAAAGTCACACGGCAACAGCGTGACGCCTACACGCGAGTGCTCAAGGGACACATCGCGCTGGCCGCGGCAAGATTCCCCAAAGGTACACCGGGGTCGCGACTCGATACCCTCGCGCGTCAGTATCTGTGGCAGGCGGGACTCGACTACAACCATGGCACCGGCCACGGTGTCGGCGCCTATCTGAATGTGCACGAAGGGCCGCAATCGATCAGCCCGCGTGGCAACGCGGTGGCATTGGAGCCGGGCAACATCCAATCCAACGAGCCCGGCTACTACGAGCCGGGCGCCTTTGGCATCCGCATCGAGAACCTGGTCGAGGTCGTCGAGGTGAAAGCGGCACGCAACCGTCCGGCCTTCCTGGGTTTTGAGACCCTGACCCTGTGCCCGATCGACAAGCGCGCCATCGACCCACGGTTGATGAGCGGCGATGAGCGCGACTGGCTGAATGGTTATCACAAGCGCGTGCAGCGCGCGTTGTCAGCGTCGCTGACGCCGGCGCAGCGTAGCTGGCTGCGCGAGGCTTGCGCGCCGCTTTGAGGGGCCCTGTCATCGGGCCGCGTGGTCTGGCTGGGTGAGGTGGGCGGCGCGGGCGTTCAGTCGTTGCGCGCCGCGGTATGCGGAGGAAACAGGCCCGGTGTCCAGCGCGGCGCCAGGTAGGCTGGAAAGTTCAGCCTCAACGGCGCTTTGCTGCTGGCCGCGCTCAGTACGTCGCGTTCGAACAGGGCGGACACGACACGGCGCGCCTGGCGCTCACTGCAGTCCAATAGACCCGGGACATCGCCTCGAGGGAGCTCGCCCCGGTAGAGAACCGCCTCCAGCACACTGGTTGCCTTCGCCGGGAGGTGCCGCGCTCGGATCATCTCTTCCGCCCACTGGAGAATGCGGTATCGCAGCTCGGAAGGCTGCATCAGTGATTCCATGAAGCGGACCTGGTCCAGACAGGTTTCGAGGAAGAACTGAGTGAAATCCGCCAGCGCCTCTTCACTGAGGGTGCCCCGCCCATCCAGATCGTTTCTGCGATCGAGGTCGCAGTTGGCAAGATGGCTCTTGTACGTGGCCTCGTTGCGCGCCAGACCTCGGGCCACCGACCACAGGCCACCGCTATCCAAGCTCTCCAAGAGCATGGCATGGGACATCAACCGTGCGACGCGCCCATTGCCATCCAGAAACGGGTGAATCCAGAGCAATCGATGGTGGGCCGCGGCGGTAGCCAGAATGTGCTCGCTCTTGCCCAGCGTGCCGTACGCCGACTCGAAGTGCTTCAAGAAGCGTGGCACGGCGCCAGGGCTGACGGCGACGTGACGTCCGACCCGGACGTCTCGGTCCCGCAATGCGCCTGGCGCGAACTGCACCCGCTCCTTGCTCTCGAGATCTTCGACCCACAACAAGTCGTCCGGGAGCAGCCGGCAGAAGCGCGCATGGATTTCGACGGTGGTGGACGTACGAGCGCTACGCCCGGCGAGTGTTCCCGTGTCTATCCAGCCCTGGACCTCGATGTGGGCCCGAGCCTCCTTCTGCAGGTTGCGTGTGCGCGCATCGCTGCTGAAATCGTCATTCAGGGCACGTTCGATGTCGATGGGGTGGGTGTCATGGCCTTCGATGAGGTTGCTGTA
>JAGRHX010000336.1 GCA_020444775.1 Gammaproteobacteria bacterium | reverse complement strand
GGTGCGGATGCTCGGTGCCGGCGAGTTCGCCAGGCCGATCCGCATCCATGGCGGCTCGAAGGACCTGGCCGAGCTCGGCGAGCGACTGGATTGGCTGCGCAATCGACTGAACGAGCAGGACGCGGCCAAGACCGCGTTCCTGCGCCATATCTCGCACGAGCTGAAGACACCGCTGACCGCGATCCGCGAGGGTGCCGCGCTGTTGCAGGACAGCGCGCTGCGCGATCCGGCCCGGGTCGATCCCGACGAGCAGGTGCAGATCGCCGGCATCGTGCTGGACAGCAGCGTCCAGCTCCAGCGGCTGATCGAGAAGCTGCTCCAGCTCAGCGCCGCCAGCTCGCTGCCGGCACCCCCGAGCCGCAAGCCGGTAGCGCTCAAACGCATCATCCGCCGGGTCCTCGGCGACCATCATCTGAGCCTTGGCGGCAAGTCGCTGCAGGTGGACGAGGACCTGCAGAACGTGCAGGTCGTTGGCGACCCGGAACTGCTCCGGATAATATTCGACAATCTTTTCTCGAACGCGGTGAAGTACGCGCCGCCGCACAGCCGCATCGGCATCCGCTTGCACCAGGACGGCGACAACGCCGTGATCGACGTGCAGGACGCCGGACCCGGCATCACTCCAGCCGAGCGCGATCGGGTGTTCGAACCATTCTTCCAGGGCAGCGCACGCTCGGCCGGCGCGGTACGTGGAACCGGGCTCGGCCTCGCCATCGCCAGGGATTTCGTCAAAGCGCATCATGGCAGCATCGAGGTCATCGACTCGACTTTGGGCGCGCATCTGCGGGTATCGATTCCAAACTCACCGCCGGCCCAGGTGTGACCGGGCCAGGGGCCCGAGCGTGGCGGCGCGCCGCTGTGGGATATGGCTGATCGCGCTGCTGCTGTCCGCCTGCTCGCTGCCGGACATGCAGCCAGATACGACCAAGCCGGGACCACCGACCCGCACCCTGCGTTGGCAACCACCGCGCGCGCCTTCGGTCGAGGACGGGATGTCCCTGGCCGAGGTCCTGGAGTTCGTCAATGCCATGCACGACATGCCGGTCAAGCAGCTGTTGGAGCAACGTCTCGAGCTCGAACGACGCATGCTCGGCAACCCCGACGACCAGACCCGACTGAAGCTTGCACTGCTGCTTGGCGAGCCACGCATGCCAGAACGCGACGTGAAGCACGCACGGACTCTGCTCGAGCAGGTGCTGACGCAGGCCGAGCCGAGCCCGCAAGCCGGTCTTGTGGCGCTGGTCACACTGATCCAGCACGGCTGGAGCGAACATGATCGACAACAGCGCACGCGCCGCGGCATCGAGACCAGGCTCACCCGGGAACGCGAAAGACGTCTTGCCACCGAGAGACTGGTCGAGTCCGCGCAGTGGGAGCTCGAGCGGGAGCTCGAGCGGCGACGTGAATTGGAACAACAGGTGAAGGCATTGAAAGCCATCGAGCAACACATGCGCCAGCGCGACGCCGGCGGCAAGAGCAAGCCACTGCCGTGACCGAAGCGCCCAGGGTTCTGGTGGTCGATGACGATCCCGGCCTGCTGAAGCTGCTGACGATCCGGCTCGCCCGCGCCGGGTATCGCGTCGATACGGCGGACAACGGCAGACAGGCGCTGGCAATGATGCCGCAATGTCGGCCACAGGTGGTGATCACCGACCTGCGTATGCAGGGCATGGATGGCATGGGCCTTTTCCAGGCCCTGAAGGCACAGCACCCGTTGCTGCCCGTGATCATACTGACCGCCCACGGCACCATTCCCGAGGCGATCGAAGCGACCAATCTGGGCGTGTTCGCCTATCTGACCAAGCCCTTTGACAGCGAGCAGCTCGTCAACCAGATCGAGCGCGCCACCCAGGTTCTCGGTGGGGCCCCGGGTGAGGACAACGAGCACGAGGCGGAAGCGCCCTGGCGACGTCACATCATCACCCGCAGCCGATCCATGGAACGATTGCTGGCCGAGGCCCGGCGCGTCGCGGAAAGCGAAGCCAGCGTCCTCATCCAAGGTGAGAGCGGCACCGGCAAGGAGCTGCTCGCTCACGCGATCCACGACATGAGTCATCGCGCGCAGGCGCCCTTCGTCGCGGTCAACTGCGCGGCGATCCCGGAAGCGCTGCTGGAATCGGAGCTCTTCGGGCACGCCAAGGGCGCATTCACCGGTGCCGCGCAGGCCACCGAGGGGCTGTTCCGCTCGGCCCATGGTGGCACGCTATTCTTCGACGAGATCGGCGACATGCCGCTGGCGCTGCAGTCCAAGCTGTTACGCGCGCTGCAGGAGAAGGAGATCCGACCGGTAGGCGCCAGCCACAACGTGGCGGTGGACGTACGGGTACTGTCCGCCACCCACCGGGATCTGGAACGGGCGGTGGCCGAGCAGCGATTTCGCGAGGACCTGTACTACCGGCTCAACGTGGTCACCCTGGAGATCCCCGATCTAGCCGCGCGGCGTGAGGACATACCGCTGCTCGCCAAGCATTTCCTGGAGGCGGCCCACCGCGACAGCCCGGAAGCCATCAGCCATGGCTTCGCCGCCGATGCCCTGGAAGAGCTGGTGACCGCACCCTGGCCCGGCAACGTCCGCCAGTTGCGCAACGTGGTCGAGCAGTGCGTGGTGCTCGGCACCACCCCGCTGATCCCAGCGGCACTGGTGCACAAAGCCCTCAAGCGACGACCACGAGAGCTGCTCCCGTACACCGAGGCCCGAGACCGCTTCGAGCGCGACTATCTGCTCGATCTGATGCAGATCACCGAGGGCAACGTGGCCCAGGCCGCGCGTCTTGCACAGCGCGATCGCTCGGATCTGTACAAGCTGCTGCGTCGCCACCAGCTCGACCCGAACCGATTCCGCGACCCGGCACGCTGAACGCGGCGAGCTGCGCAGTGTAGGCAAGTGCCTACACGAATTCGCTTCCCAATCACCAAGTGCCTGATTTTGCTGCGTCCCGCACTGTAGGCAATCGCCCACACGGGGCCACCTCAGCCGCTGGAGGCGCGTACCGCGGCCATCGGCAGCGGCGACGCGATCGGCTTCAGGTGTCGGTCGAACCAGTCCAGCATCTCCGCGGCGGTGTGCAGCACCGACTCGCGGGCCCGATATACGTGTCCCTCGAAAGGCAGCATCACCAGACGCGCCGTGCCACCACCGCGGCGCACGGCCTCGAACAGCAGGCGCGACTGGATGGGGGCGGTGCCGGCGTTGTCGTCACGCTCACCGTGCACCAACAACAGCGGGGCGTCGATCCGATCCGCTTGCAGGTACGGCGACATCGCCAGGTAGTGCTCGGGTGCCTCCCACAGCGTGCGTCGCTCGGTCTGGAAACCGAACGGCGTGAGGGTCCGGTTGTAGGCGCCGCTCAGGGCCGCGCCGGCCGCGAACAGATCCGAATGGGTAAGCAGCATGACCGTGCTGAAGGCGCCGAAGCTGTGCCCGGCCACGCCCACCCGGCGGCGATCGGCAAGACCCGCATCGACCGCCTCGTCGATGGCCGCCGCCGCCGACGCGACAAGCTGCGCGGCGAAATCCTCGGACGAGGATTCGATGATCGGCATGCTCACCTCGTCCATCACCGCATAGCCGCACAGGGCCAGGAACAACGGCATGGCGCGCACCACGCCAGTGGTGTCCGACGCCGTGCGCAGCGACGCCACGGCGCTGGCGCGATCGCCGAAGGTCCGGGGATAGACCCACAGAATCAATGGCAGTGTCTCGCCGTCGGCGTGCGTCGCGGGCAGGTAGACACTAGCCGACAGGGGTATCCCGTCGGCACGCGTATAGCGCAGCCGGGCGCGCCTCAACCCCAGCGCGGCGAGATCGGGACGACGCGTGACACTGATGTCTCGCAGCGGTCCGTCCGGGCCCTCACGCAGCAGATAGCGGCTGGCGCCGTCCGGATCGTGCTCCTCGAGCAGCAGTCGGGACCCCTCTCCGTCGAGCAGCGCCAGCACCGAACGTTCTACAGCCGTGCGTTCTACAG
>JAGRHX010000335.1 GCA_020444775.1 Gammaproteobacteria bacterium | reverse complement strand
CGGGCATCTGCACGATCGAGAGCAGCGAGTCCATGCCGTCGAGGTACTTCAGCGGCACAGGCACCCCGACGACGGGCAGCGGGGTGAGCGCGGCCAGCATGCCCGGCAGGTGGGCGGCGCCGCCTGCACCGGCGATGATCACCCGCAAGCCGCGCGACTCGGCCTCGCTCGCATAGCGATAGAGACGATCCGGGGTCCGATGCGCGGATACGATGGTCATCTCGTGCGGTACCTGCAGGGCCTCCAGCACGTCACTGGCCGCGCTCATGACACGCAAATCCGAATCGCTGCCCATGATGATGCCGACCAGGGCCTCAGCCATCTCCTTCTCCCAGCATTTTTCGAGCACCGGCGTTGCCGGCTTCGGTTCATCAATCGGGAACGCTGCCGCGAATGGTCAGCCGGTCCCTGAACTCGGTCGCTCGTCGAGCCGCCTGATCCAGACGCTCGTCGAGCACCGTTACATGACCCATCTTGCGCGCTGCGCGGCAGCTGCGCTTGCCATACAGGTGCAGGCTGGCGTTCGCCAGGTCCAAGGCCTCGTCCAGACCCTCGATCACGGTCTGGCCGTGCCAGCCGTCGGCACCGACCAGGTTCATCATCGCCGCCGGCCGCCATTGCCCGGTCTGGCCGAGCGGCAGGCCGCAGATGGCGCGGATATGTTGCTCGAACTGTGAGGTCGCGCATGCCTCCAGCGTGTAGTGTCCGGAGTTGTGCACCCGTGGCGATACCTCGTTCACGCTCAGCTCACCGTGTCGGTCCAGGAACAGCTCGATGGCGAACACGCCCACGGTTTCGAACGCATCCGCGCAGCGTACCGCAAGTGCCTGTGCACGTTCAGCAATCTCTGGCGCGATGGGAGCCGGGGCGAGCAGCAGATCGAGCATGTTGGTGCGCGCGTCGGCGACCAGCTCGACGACCGGGTAGGTGCAGCAGCGACCGTTGCGGTCTCGCGCCACCAGCACCGCCAGCTCCTTCTCGAAGGCCACCAGTCGCTCGAGCAGACCGGGGCCGGGCAACAGCGTGTCCAGGTCGGCGCGCTCGCGGAGCACGCTGACGCCGCGTCCGTCGTAGCCGCCGCGTTGCAGCTTCTGCACGCAGGGCAGGCCGAACTCGAGGACCGCCCGTGGCTCAGGATGGGGTAGTGCCACGAACGCCGCGGTGGGCAGCCCCGCGGCTTGCAGCCGTTGCTTTTGCAGCAGCTTGTTCTGCACCGTGGCAACGGTGGCGGGCGGCGGGAACACCGGCATGCCGGCATCGCTGAGCGACTGCAGAGCCGCGCTGTCCACGTCCTCGATCTCGATGGTCAGCAGGTCGCAGTCCGCGGCCAGCGCCTGGATGGCGTCGGCGTCCTGTAGGGAGCCGACCCGGGTGCTGCTGGCGAACTGACGGGCCGGGCAGTCAGGCTGCGGGTCCAGCACCACGGTCTCCAAGCCCAGACGGGCGGCGGCATGCGCGAGCATCCGACCGAGCTGGCCACCGCCGACCACGCCGATGCGCTGAACGGGGCGGTCGGTGCGGGCGTCGGGGCTGTCACTGCTGGGGCTCAAAAGCGGATCTCCGTGTTGGAATGTGGGCTCTGCCCAGGGATTTGCCGACCAGCGATTGTGCCGGACTCAGGGCGCCCCGGGCGTGCGCAACGGTGCTTGGTACCGGGTGCAGCGGCGCAGGCAAGCGAGCAGTATCGACCAGAACCCGGGCCGGACCCAAACAGCTTCCGGGGCAGGCGCCTGCTGGGGCGGGGGACGGTTGCCCTGTCGGCGTCGCATGCGGCAATGTGTGCGTCTCTTCCCATTGCGCGGAGCAAGATCCCATGCACTCAGCCGAGCTGTGGCATCAGAGCCTGGAGCTCGCCAACGCCTGTCTGAAGCACCCGTTCGTGCAGGGCATTGCATCGGGGCGGCTGGAACGCAGCTGCTTCCAGGTGTATGTCGCGCAGGACGCATTCTTTCTGGAGGCCTTTACCCGTGCCTACGCGTTGGCGCTTGCCAAGAGCCCGGACCGGGAGGGCTTGCTGGTCTTCAAGGATCTGCTCAATGGTGTGTTCGAGGAGCTCAACCTGCACAAGGCCTATGCCGCGAGCTGGGGGCTGGACCTGGCCCCCGAGCCGTTGCCCGCGACCAGCGCCTACACCGACTTCCTGCTCAGCACCGCGGCGCTGGAGCCGGTCGGCCACATCACCGCGGCGATGACACCGTGCATGCGACTGTACGCGTACCTCGGCCAGAGTCTGGTCGATCACGTGGAGCCGTCCAGCCCCTACAAGGAATGGGTCGAAACCTATGCCTCGGATGATTTCGAGGCGATGGTATGTCGCCTGGAGGGGCTACTGGACGACTACGACGGAGATCCGGCGCGAATCGCTCGCCATTATCGTACCGCCATGCGTCTGGAGCTGGCGTTCTTCGAGTCGGCCTGGCAGGCGGGGCACGTATGAGGCTTGATGGATGCGAATAACGCAGACCGGTGTACATCGGGTCGCCGTCAATCATCGTGGCGATTGGCTGTTCGTGGCGTTGAGCGACGAGGCCGGGCGCACCGGCTGGGGCGAGGCCAGTCACTCCGGCGACGATGCGCGCGCCAGCGCCGAGCTCGAGGTCCTGCTCGCGCGCTTGACCCGACTCAGCCAATCCCCCGGTGGGCCACGGCAGCCGCGCGAGCTGCTCGACGCGCTTGCACGGGAGCTGCCCACGGAAAAGATCGCACGCACCGCAGCCAGCGCCGTGGAGCAGGCGCTGGTCGACCTGGTCTGCCGGCGTGAGCAGCGTTCGGTCCTGGCCTGGCTGGATGACGGCGAGCAGCACGTGCCCGCGGCGGTGCCGGTGTATGCCAACGTCAATCGCATGTGTAGCGACCGTTCACCACACAGTGTCGCCGCGGCCGGACGCAGCGCCATTGGCGCGGGTATCACACGGCTCAAGTTCGCGCCCTTCGACGAGGTCAGCGTGCAGGCACTGTCGAGCGCCGGTGCGGACGTGAACGCCCTCATGGAGCCAGGCGCGGATCGACTGCGTGCCCTGCGTGAGGCGGTCGGCGCGGACGCGGAGCTGATGGTGGACTGTCATTGGCGCTTCCTGCCGCACTGTCTGGAGCCGTTGACGCGTGTGGTGCGTGAGGTCGACGTGCGCTGGATCGAGGATCCGTTGCCGCAGCTCGATGCGCGCAGCGCGAGTCTGCTACGTGACGCGACCGGGGCCAGGATCGCGGGCGGTGAGGCGTTGCTCCGGCACGAGGAATTCCTCGCCCTGGCTCGCTCGGGCACGGTCGATGTGCTGATCGCGGACGTCAAGTTCGTCGGTGGCATCGAGGCCTTGCAGGCGATCTGCAAGCTGGCCGATGAGCACGGCCTGCAATTCGCACCACACAATCCCAGCGGCCCGGTCTCCACCGCCGCCAGCGCGCACGTGGTCGCCGCGAATGCCAATGCCGAGGTGCTCGAGTTCGCTTTCGGCGAGGTCGAGTGGCGATCGGAGCTCGCCGCTGGCGAGCTGCTGCGAGACGGCTGGCTGAGCGTCGCCGGCCCCGGCCTCGGTCTGGACATGAACCTCGCCGCGGCGCACGCGGCGCAACAGGAGCGCTGACGGTGAAATTCGGCATTTGCACGATGGCCGACATCGACGAGATCGGATTCTTCGCTCATGCCGAGAATCTCGGCTACGACTCGGTCTGGGTGACCGACAGCCAGATGTTGTTCTCCGATTGCTATGCGGTGCTGGCGCTGGCCGCGCAAAGCACCCGCAAGCTTCGACTGGGACCCGGCACCGCGATCTGCGGCACCCGCATACCACCGGTGCACGTTGCCGCCTGCGCGACCTTGAACAGGCTCGCGCCGGGGCGGATCCTGCTCGGCATCGGCACCGGCAACACCGCCATGCGCAGCATGGGGCAGCGACCGATGCGGATCGCCGAGTATCGGCAATACCTGCGTGTGCTCAGCGCGCTGCTGCGTGGCGAGACCGTTGACTACACCTTCAACGGCCGGACCCGACCGATACGAATGCTGATGCACGAGTACGCCTACATGAACCTGGAGCCGCGGATCCCGCTGTATGTCTCCGGCTTCGGTCCGCGGGCGATGGGGCTGGCCGGCGAGTTCGGCGATGGTCTGGTGTTCGCCATCCCACCGCGTGGTGTCGCGGTGCCGGAGGCGATGGCGCATGCGCGTCAGGGCGCGGCCCGCGCCGGCCGACCGATGGATGGCTTCCTCAATTGTGCCCTGACCAACATTGCCCTGCTCGAGCCCGGTGAGGCCGTCGACAGTGAGCGGGTCATCCGCTGCATCGGTCCGAACGTGATGGCCAGCGTCTACTACTTCTATGACGAGGTGCACGAGAAGGGCATCGATCCACCGGCCTTTCTGGAACGGATCTGGCCACGCTACTGTGAGCTGGTCGAGCAGACCCCGCCGGAGCTGCGGCATCTGCGCACCCACGAGTTCCACTACAGCTATCTGCATCCGGGAGAGGCCGAGCTGATCGACGCCGATCTGATCAGGGCGACCTGTCTGGTCGGCACCGCGGACGAGCTCATCGAGCAGATCCGCGAGCTCGAGTCGCAGGGCTTGCAGGAGCTGATGTTCGCTACCGGCACCGAGCACAAGTGGTCGATGGCGGTGGAGTTCTCGCGACAGGTCATGGCACGACTCTGAGCCGGGCCGCAGCTTTCGGGTCGTTTACTCATGCCCATGGAACCCTGTTAGGGTTATCGCCGGGCCCTGACGAGGCACAGACGAGGTAATGGGGCGTTGGGACTGTACATCTGCCTCATCAGTATCCATGGGCTGATTCGCGGCGAGCGCCTGGAGCTCGGTCGTGATGCCGATACCGGTGGGCAAACCAAGTACGTGGTGGAGCTTGCGCGGGCACTGTGTGCGCGCGACGACGTGGAGCGCGTGGAGCTCGTCACGCGGCTGGTCGACGACGATCAGGTGAGTGGTGACTACGCGCAGCCGTTCGAGCCGCTCGGCGAGCATGTCGGCGCGAAGGGCGCAATCGTGCGTATCGCGGCGGGACCGGACGGATACATTGCCAAGGAGCAGCTCTGGGACCACCTCGACAGCTTCGTCGACTCCATGCTGGAGCACTTCCGCGCCAACGACCGCTTTCCGCATCTGCTGCACTCACACTACGCCGATGCCGGGTATGTCGGCAGTCGCGTCAGTCAGATCCTCGGCATCCCGCTGGTGCACACCGGGCACTCCCTGGGCCGGGTCAAACGCGGTCGTCTGCTCGCTTCGGGGCTGGACGCGGACGAGATCGAGCAACGCTACAACATTTCCCGTCGGATTGAGGCCGAGGAGCTCACCCTGGCCACCGCCGAACGCATCATCACCAGCACCAACCAGGAGATGGAGGAGCAGTACGGGCGTTACGACTGCTACCAACCCGAGCGTATGACGGTCATCCCGCCGGGTACCGACCTCGAGCGTTTCCACCCGCCGGACGGCAACGAATGGCACAGCGAAATCGCCGCCGAGCTCGGTCGGTTCCTGCGCGAGCCGGAGAAGCCCATCATCCTCGCCATCTCCAGGCCCGATACCCGCAAGAATATTGCCGCGCTGCTGGTTGCCTACGGCTCGGATCCGGAGCTGCGATCGTTGGCCAATCTGGTGATCGTTGCCGGCAATCGTGACGACATCCGCGACCTGGACGACGGTGCTTGTGAGGTGCTGTCCGAATTGCTCTACCTGGTCGACCGCCACGACCTGTACGGGCTGGTGGCCTATCCCAAGCACCATGGTCCGGACGACGTGCCGATGCTCTACCGGCTGGCGGCGTTCTCCGGTGGCGTGTTCGTCAACCCGGCGCTGACCGAGCCCTTCGGGTTGACCCTGATCGAGGCTGCTGCCAGCGGGCTGCCCATCGTCGCCACCGAGGACGGTGGGCCACGCGACATCATCGAGAACTGCAACAACGGCGTGCTGGTCAACCCACTGGAGCCGGACGCGATCGCGCGTGGCATCGCCGAGGTGCTCGGCGACTGGGAGAGCTGGCAGCAGCGATCCATGCACGGTCTGCAGGGGGTGCGCGCCTACTATTCCTGGGAGGCCCACGCGGCCAGCTACCTGGATCTGGTGCGACCGATCGCCGAGCGCACCAGCGAGCCGGTCGGTCGTCCGGTCACCGGGCGGCGTAGCAGTCTGTATCGTGAGCGGGCGATCTTCACCGATCTGGATCAGAGCCTGCTCGCCGACACAAACGCGCTGCCGGATCTGGTCGCGCGACTGCGGGCACATCGCAACAGCACGGTGTTCGGCATCGCCACCGGACGCCAGCTGGACTCGGCGCTGGCGATGCTCAAGCGTCACGGCATACCCGAGCCGGACGTGCTGATCACCGCCGGTGGCACGGCCATTCACTACGCGCCGGAGCTGACCGAGGACGAAGCCTGGACCCGACATATCCAGAAGCTCTGGACGCCCGCGGTGATTCGGCGCCTGCTCGAGCCCCTGCCCGGACTGAAGCTGCAGCCGCGCTCCGAGCAGAGCCAGTACAAGCTCAGCTACTACATCGACCCGGACAAGGCGCCATCCCTCACCGAGATCAACCGCTTGCTGCATCAGGAGGATCAGTCTGCCAATGTGATCATGTCCTTCGGCCAGTTCCTTGACGTGCTGCCCCTGCGGGCATCGAAGGGGCTCGCGCTACGTTACGTGGCCGCGCGTTTCGACATCGCTCTGGACCACCTGCTGGTCGCGGGTGGCTCGGGTGCCGACGAGGACATGATGCGCGGTAACACCCTCGCCGTGGTGGTCGGCAATCGCCATCACGAGGAGCTGTCCATGCTCGAGGACATGGCGCAGATCTACTTTGCGGACGCCAATGGCGCGGCCGGTCTGCTGGAAGCCATCGACCACTATCACTTCTTCGATGACGACTCTCGTGCCGACACCGCTGCCTGAGGCCGAGCCCGCGGAACGCCGCCGGTCATGACCGTGTCGAGTCGAGGCCACCGTGGAAGGTTATTGCTCTGCACCGACCTGGACCGGACGCTCTTGCCCAATGGCGCGCAGCCCGAATCGCCGCGCGCGCGTGAGGCGTTCCGGCGTCTGGCCACACAGCCTGACATCGTGCTGGTCTACGTCAGCGGCCGGGACCGTGCGCTCATCGAACGCGCCATCGTCAACTACGCCTTGCCAAGACCGGCGCTGGCCGTCGGTGACGTGGGCACCTCGATCTACGACCTGCGCGACGGTGACTGGCGTAGCGTCGATGCGTGGCAGGCCGAGATCGCGCCGGACTGGTGTGGCTACGACCGCCCCGGGCTCGCCAACGTCATCGGCGAGTTCAGCATCCTGCGTCTTCAGGAGCAGAGCAAGCAGAACACCTACAAGCTCAGCTACTACGTGCCCTTGCATGCCGACCGGCAGGCGTTGGACCGGATCATCGCCGAGCGGCTCGGCGCGATAGGCGTCGAGGCGAGCCTGGTCTGGAGCGTCGATGAGCCTGCCGGTGTAGGCTTGCTCGACGTTCTGCCGCGTTCCGCGACCAAGCTGCACGCCGTGCAGTTCGTGCGTGCACTGTTGGACGTGCCGATCGGTCACACGGTATTCGCTGGCGACAGCGGCAACGATCTGCCGGTGCTGGTCAGCGAGATTCCATCGGTGCTGGTGGCCAACGCCATGCCCGAGGTGAGGGAGGAGGCCTGCCGGCTGGCGCGTGCGAGCTCGAGCTGCGAGGCCCTGTACGTCGCAAGCGGTCGGCTGACCGGTATGAACGGCAACTACGCCGCTGGCATCATCGAAGGCGTGTTGCACTACCATCCGCGGCTCGCGGCGTCGCTGGATGACTTTCTCGATGCCGGTTGAATTCGCGCAAGCCAGACATCGGAGCGGACCCAGACCATGAGCACCAGCCCCGGGACACAACAGACGCAGCACGTGGACGTGTCCGACAGCGAGGCCGTGGTGATATTTGGCGAGGTGCTGTTCGATTGTTTCGAGGACGGCAGCCGCGTGCTCGGTGGCGCTCCGTTCAACGTCGCCTGGCATCTGCGTGCTTTTGGTGTCGATCCGATTCTGGTCAGCCGGGTAGGCGCGGACGAGAACGGTGAACGGATCCGACGGACGATGGCGCAATGGGGTATGCGAACCGATGGTCTGCAGACCGACGTGTCGCACCCCACCGGCGAGGTCCGGGTCAGATTGCGTGACGGGCAGCCGGAATTCGAGATCGTGCCGGATCAGGCCTATGACCACATCGTCGCCGAGCCACTGCGGCTGCGAGACAACCGGCTGCTCTACCATGGCTCGCTGGCGACCCGCGCCCGGGACTCCGATCTGGCCTTGCGGCGGCTACGCGATGTGCTCGGCTCTCCGGTGTTCGTCGACGTCAATCTGCGCAAGCCCTGGTGGGATGCCGAACGCGTGGCCGAGCAGCTTGCTGCGGCACGCTGGGTCAAACTGAACGAGGACGAGCTGGCGCTTCTCACAGCCGATTTGCAGTCGCTGGATCTCGAGTCGCGCGCGCGACGCATGCTCGAGCGCCATGCGCTCGAGCTGCTGGTCGTGACCCAGGGGGAAAAGGGGGCGATCGCCCTGGATGCGCATGGCCGTTGTTCGCGCAGCGAGCCAAAGGATCGGGTGCAGGTGGTCGATACGGTAGGCGCGGGCGATGGCTTCGCATCGGTCTGCATCCTCGGCCTGCTGCGTGGTTGGCCCACCGACGTGCTCCTGCAACGCGCCCAGCAGTTCGCCTCGCGGGTGGTCGGATATCGAGGCGCGACCATTTCGGACGGTGCGCTGTATCACGACCTGCTCGATCAGTGGCAGGTCGACTGAGCAGTCACGCTGCTTCTACCCGTAAACCGACAACAACAACAGCGAGCGGCATGTACGAACAGGTATCGCATTCCCTGCTGAACCGCATCCTGGACGAGCTCAAGCCCCACATCCGCAAGCGTGACCTGCGTCATTTCTATACGCGGCTCGGGGCAAACTTCTACGCGATCCATTCGCTGTTTCACCACCTCTACGGCAAACGCGACGACTTCGTCAGCCAGATGGTACGACTGGTCGAGGTCATGGCAACGCAGTACATAGCGCGTGACGCCGAACTGAAGGAACTCGACATAGCGCGCGAACAGAACCACAACTGGTTCCTCGACCAGGAGTGGGTCGGCATGGCGCTGTACGCGGACGGATTCAGCGACAACCTGGAGGGCCTGAGATCACGGCTCGGTTACCTGCAGGAGCTGGGTGTCAACATGCTGCACGTCATGCCGATCCTCGAGTGCCCCAAGGGCGCCAGCGACGGCGGTTACGCGGTAAGCGATTTCCGTAACGTCGATGCCCGCATCGGCACGCTCGACCAGCTCAGCGAGTTGGGCCGGGCAATGCGCCAGCGCAACATGCTGTTGACGCTCGACGTCGTGGTCAACCACACCTCCAACGAGCACGAATGGGCCACGCAGGCACGTGCCGGCAATACACGCTACCAGGACTACTACTACATCTTCGACA
>JAGRHX010000334.1 GCA_020444775.1 Gammaproteobacteria bacterium | reverse complement strand
TGGGCTCGCACGCGGTCGAGACCCTCTCCAACTCGGTCATGCGCATCGACGAGGACACCGTGCAGCTGCGCAATGACCGCATGTTCGTAGATACATGGGCGCGCCTACGGCTACGTTTCACCTGGGCCCGCACCCAGCATCCCCGAGTGGAGAAAGAACTCCGGTGGCTGCTCAAGCACCCCCAATACGTTACACGTTTGAGCGAACGGGCGCGGCCCTATCTGGCGCATATCGCACGTGAGCTCGAACGCCGCCGGATGCCGTCGGAGCTTGCCCTGCTGCCGGCAGTGGAAAGCGCGTTCCAACCCTATGCACGTTCACCGGCGCGCGCAGCCGGCCTGTGGCAGTTCATCCCCGGCACGGCACGCGCCCACGGCTTGCGTCACGACGAGTGGTACGACGGGCGCCTGGACGTGCTCGAGTCGACCCGCGCCGCGCTGGACTATCTGCAGCAGCTCAACCGTCAGTTCAAGGGCAACTGGCTACACGCCGTAGCCAGTTACAACTCGGGCGCCGGCAACGTGCAGGCCGCGATAAAACGCAACCGTCGAGCCGGCAAGGGTACCGATTTCTGGTCTTTGGACCTGCCACCCGAGACGGAAGCCTACGTGCCCAAGCTCATCGCCCTGGCGCGCGTCGTCGCCGGCGCCCAGCATTATGGGATCGAGCTTGCCGAGGTGCCGGACGAACCCTATTTCTCGGTAGTTGAGCTGGACGGCCCGACCAGCCTGCATCGGGTGGCGAACGCTACCGGTTTGAGTCTGGACCGCATCCTGCGGCTGAATCCCGGCTTCATCAAGGCCAGCACCGGACCGCAGGGACCACACCGGATCCTGCTGCCCGATACCCAGGCCAGCCAGCTCAGTGATGCCCTGCAGGAGAATCCGAAGCTGCTCGAGGAGCGACCTCGCCAGCACATCGTCCGCCGAGGGGAATCGTTGAGCACCATAGCCGCGAGCTATGGCACCTCGGTTGCCGCCTTGCGCAAGCTCAATCCGGATTTGACCCCGAAAGCGGACAGCTCGATAAGACCCGGTCACTCGCTGGACGTGCCTGGGGGGGGCAATACAGGCAGTGCACCCGCCGAATCCTTGAGCCACGAGGTCCGCCAGGGCTTGGAGCGGGCCAGGCTCGCCTATCAAAGCACCCGCTACCAGGTGCAGTCCGGAGACAGCCTGTGGCTGATCGCAAGACGCCACGGCATGACGGTGGACCAGCTCCTCCAACTGAACCGGCTGTCGAAGCGACATCCACTCAAGCCCGGTCAGCGCTTGCTGGTCAGACGCGTCTCCAGCGTGTCAGCCAAGGCCGCGCCGGCCACCCTCACGAACACGTACGTGATTCGGTCCGGAGACAGTCTGTGGTCCATTGCCAGACGCCATGGCCTGTCCATCGGCGCGCTGGCGCGCCTGAACGGGCTGCGCACCGATGCGACCCTGCGCCCCGGACAACAGCTCAAGCTTGCACCCGCGCGATCGATATAGCCCGAGACCATCCTGTCGCGAGTGACGTGGTTTTCCGATAGCGGGGCCACGCGGTCGAAGTCTGCAAGTGATCGGCGGTGCCATCTCGGACGCCCGTCAAAGGCCCGGTCGATTTTCCGCGCCACGCTCTTCTTCGGATCGTGTAGCCTCTTCGAGTCGTTGGTTCGCCTGCCCGAAGACGAGCCAGGGTGACCCGGTGTCTTCCGCGCACTCCGAATCTGCAGGGTCAACGCCCAGCCAATGGAGTTCGACATGAGCAATCCGATCAGCGTAAACCCCAAGGACGCGAGCAAGCGGAACTCGCCCGTCACAGGTCCTGTGGACGAGGAATCGACCGTGATTCTCGATCAAGAGACCAACGTCTGCTACTGGAACGGGGACGCGTTCAAGGAAGGCCAGCGCATCAATTGTGAGGGCGCGGTCTACGAGTGTACCTTCGGACGCTGGGTGAAGTCCGGCTGAGCGCCAGCTTGGGAACGCCGCATCGAACCCGGGGTCGATGGCGCTTGCGGACTCGAACTGGATAGACTGCGAACATGTGGCTCCGACGTCTTCTCGTGTTCGCTCCGTTGCTGTGCCTGGCCTTGCTCGCGCAATCCGGCCTGTGGCTCGGCTTGTCGGAACCGTCGTCAGCTGCCGGCGCGCATGACGACGCCGCCGCTACTCGAAGCACCCGCCTGGACAGCTACGTCGAAACCAGTGCCGGCGACGCCAAGATCCTGAACCCGATATTGCATGCCGACACCGCGAGTGGGCGGGTCGTCGATCTCATAT
>JAGRHX010000333.1 GCA_020444775.1 Gammaproteobacteria bacterium | reverse complement strand
TCGTCGAGAACGCGCTGATCAAGGCTCGTGCCGCCTGTGCGTCGAGCGGCTTGCCTGCGATTGCCGACGATTCGGGTCTGGAGGTCGATGCATTGGGCGGCCTGCCCGGGGTGCGCTCGGCGCGCTACGCGGGTGATACGGCGGACGACACGGCGAACAATGCCAAGCTGCTAGCCGCGCTCGATGGGCTGCCGGCGGCGCGCCGGGCGGCACGCTTCAGGTCGGTGGTCGTGTACCTGCGCCATGCGCTGGATCCCGCGCCGATCATTACCGAAGGTGTGTGGCGGGGTCGGATCCTCTGTCAGCCACGGGGAGAGGGCGGTTTCGGCTATGACCCTTTGTTCCTGGACCCGGTGCAGGACTCGAGCGCGGCGCAGATGTCGCCGATGGAAAAGAACCGGCTCAGTCATCGCGGCATCGCCATGCGCGCACTGTGCGCGAGGCTTCGTGAGGAATGGGCGGCGCGGGACGACTCGTGAGCGGATCTTCCGACCAACCTGCACTTGCGGTAGCTGAGGTCAGCGGACTGCAGGAACCGCCGCTGGGCCTGTACGTGCACCTGCCCTGGTGCGTGCGAAAATGTCCGTACTGCGACTTCAATTCGCACGTGGCGCGTGACGGTGTGCCGGAGCGGGTCTATCTCGAGGCAGTACGACGTGACCTGGAGCTGGAGGCGCGGCGTGCGCGCGGACGTCCGATCCATGCCGTGTTCATCGGTGGCGGTACGCCCAGCCTGTTTTCCGCCGATGCCATCGGTCGGCTGCTCGAGAGCATGGCAGGATGGTTCGAGCTGGGCCCGGAAACGGAGGTCACTCTCGAAGCCAATCCGGGTACGGTCGATGCGGGACGTTTTGCCGAGTTCCGCGCCTGCGGCGTGACGCGTTTGTCCATCGGGGTACAGAGCTTCGACGATGACGCATTGCGCAGCCTCGGACGCATTCACGATGCGCGCGCTGCCCATGATGCGTTGGAGAGGGCAAGGTCCGCCGGCTTCGAGCGCGTGAACGTAGATCTCATGTATGGCTTGCCGACGCAGACAGCGGACGCCGCGCAGCGTGACGTTCGGGCGGCGCTCGCTCACGGCCCGACCCATCTGTCACATTATCAACTTACCCTGGAGCCGGGAACGGTGTTCGAGCGTCGGCCGCCCGAGCTGCCGGATGACGACTGTATCGTGGACATGCTGCAGCGCTGCCAGGACGATCTGCAGATGGCCGGATTCGAGCACTACGAGGTCTCGGCCTACGCGCTGCCAGGCGCACGCTGTGCGCACAACCTGAACTACTGGCGTTATGGTGACTATCTGGGCGTCGGCGCCGGCGCGCACGGCAAGCTCAGTGATGCCCGTCATGATCGCATCGAACGCACGGTCAAACTGCGCGGGCCACAGGCCTATATGCAGGCGCTCACGCGTTCGGTGCGCAATGCTCGCGATCCGAGTGATGCAGCGCTGGAGTCGTTCAGCACGGTGCCGCCCGAAGAGCGCATCTTCGAGTTCATGTTGAACGCGCTGCGCCTGGTGGACGGTTTCGAGCCAGCGCTGCTGAGCGCCCGAACCGGATTTTCGATCGCGACCATCGAGAAGTTGCTGCGGCGTCTGGCCGCGCGACAGTTGTTGGACGTCGGGCCCCAGCGTATCCGGCCGACGGCGCTGGGGCTGCGTTTCTTGAACGATATTCTGATCGAGTTCATGTCCGAGAACACGCCCGGTCGCGGCTATACTGAGGCTGACGCCGGTCGTAACGGATGACGGGACCTCGGGGTGCATCCACAGCGAAAGGGTGTGCGCGTCATGCGACGCGGCCGGTTGTCTCCGTCTGTCGAGCAGCCTGGAGTACAGAGAAGTGTCTGGCTTGCGATTCGCCCAACCGTCAATCGCCCTACGAATGACGCGCCTACGCGTGATACCCCTACGCGTGATACCTATACCCTCGATGCGTGAACAGGCTTCGTCGGCTTGCCTCCCGCCAGCCCTTGCCCCCGGCGTGCCGGGAATGCTTCGTGTGCTGGTCGTCGTGGGGCTGATATCGATACTAGCCACGCAAAGCGTGCAGGCTCGTATGTACCAATGGCGCAATCCGCTGACCGGCACCATGCAGGTGTCCGGTAAGCCGCCCGCTTGGTATCGCGGCGAGGCCGATGGTCCCCGGGTCTGGGTGTACGACGGTGGATTCCTGGTCGACGATACGGCAATCTCGGTTACCGACGAGCAGGCCGAGAAGCTGCGTGGGGCTGCATTCGAGGAGCATGAGGCAAGGCAGCGGGCGGAGCGTCTGAATCGGTTGGAGCGCCTGGCCCGCCGGCAGGAACTGCGACGTCGCGCCGACGAGCGACGGGCTAGCGCTGACAGGACCGAGACTGGAGGCGGTACGCGTCAGGGCGCGGATTCGGACAAGCTGGTGACGCCCAGTGCGGATACGCCGCTCGACGATTCGATGGTGGGCCGTCTCAAGGACCTGATCCGGGATTTCGATCGACAAGGTGGCTCGGGCGGTCGATGAGACTCGAATGAGTTCGAGCGCGAGGCGGTGGCCTGGCCGGCCAACGACGTGCACGGCGCGAGTTGTGTGATGCAGGCGCTCAATCAGGAGCGGAACAGTCCCAGGACGGTATCGATGAAGCTGCGTTCGCGGTTCTCGATGAACGAGCGCAGATCGAGCAGCCCCTGATTGTTGGGGTCGACCTGTAGGCCAAGGGCGATATAGACCTGCGCCTTGTCATAGTTCCGATTCGAGAATTCCTTCTCGGCTAGCACGATGTAGCGTTCAGCGATGTCGGCAAAGCCGCGCCGTGCGGTCTCGTTCTGCGGGTCCAGCGCCAGTAGCCTGGAGAAGTAGTACAGGGCATTGTCGGCGGGCGGCTGGGTGAGACGATCCTCCTTCAGGCTGTGCCGGGCGAGCCATTCCAAGGCCCTCACCACCTCCTCCTTGGCCACCTTGCGTTCCGGCGCCGCCACGTCGCCGGATGCGCGAGGATTGCTGGTCTCCCGGATCGCGCTCTGTGCCGTCACGGGTGGCGGTGCCTGACGCGGAATCAACGATGGGCCCAGGGTCTGTGCATACAGATAGGCGCCCAGAAAGCCCGCGGATGCGGTTCCGGCTGCGACCACCAGCGCGGCCAGCCAGCGATAGCGCCGCAGCAGTCGGCTGATCGCCGACTCCGGCCGGCGTGGACGGCGAAAATCGGCGGTGAACTCCAGGTTCACCTCCCGCGCCTGGTGTCTTTGTAGCTCCTTGACCAGTGTCTCCGCGTCCGGAATGCGATCGTCCGGAGACTTGGCCATCATGCGCTCGACCAGCGGCTGATACTCGGCTACCGCCGCCGGTAGGCTTGGCACCGGCGCCTGCACGTGCTGCATGATGACCTTGATGGCCGTGTCGCCACGGTACGGACGTTGACCCGCCAACATCTCGAACAGGATCACGCCCAGGCTGTAGATATCTGTGCGCGTATCGACACTGCGCCCTTCGGCCTGCTCCGGGCTCATGTAGAACGGACTGCCGAGGATCGTGCCGGTCGAGGTCAGCTCGCTGTCCGCCTGGATACGCTTGGCGATGCCGAAGTCCGAGAGCAACACGGTGCCGTCGGTCCGAAACAGGATGTTGGCTGGCTTGACGTCCCGATGGATGATGCCGCGGGCGTGGGCGTAACCCAGTGCCTGAGCGACGTGCAGCACGAGCTTTATCGCGTCGCTGGGCTCGACGCCCGTCTCCAGACGGGCCTTCAGATCACCTCCGCCCACGTACTCCATCGCGATCCAGACCGTGTGGTCGATGGTGCCGATGTCGAAGACGGTGACGATATGTGGGTGCTGCAGGGAGGCGATGATGCGGCCTTCGTTCAGGAACCGCTCGATGAAATCCTTTCCTTCTCCCTTGGCGCGGTTCATCGTCTTCAGGACGACTTCCCGCTGCAAAGATTCCTGCACCGCCAGATAGACCGTGGCCATGCCGCCTCGGCCGATGGTGCGCTTGATGCGAAACCCGGGCACCTGCATGGCGCGATTATATGTCCGGGCTCGCGCTCGGGAAGCAAACCCGTGGCTCGAATTTTGTGACCGTATTCACACACGCGGCTCCGAGTGATCCGCCGTGACCAATCGGCTTCGACAATCGATCCTGTAGAACCGCTGACGAATCAGGTTGGGGGGGCCGTTGCTCCGTACAGCCGGTACGGATGCACATCCTGGCGTGCCAGGCATCGAGTGTGCCTGTGTTCGGGAACGGGCAGACGTGAAAACGCCCGCAGGAAGCGGGCGCTCGAGAAGCATGGCCGGTCTGAAGTCCGATGTCGAGGTCCACGTTCGTGTCGACGGCCGCTCGCGGGTCGCCCTCATCGAGCGACACAAACCTCGCTGGGGGGGCGGTGACCGCTGTGTGCCATCAGACGTCGTTCCATGACGGGGCTCGGGGCCGGGCTGTGGGGACAGCCGGACTCAGCGCTTGGAGTATTGCGGCCGCTTACGTGCCTTGTGCAGGCCGACCTTCTTGCGTTCGACCTCACG
>JAGRHX010000332.1 GCA_020444775.1 Gammaproteobacteria bacterium | reverse complement strand
ACGCTGATCTTCCTGGCCGAGGCGGAGACCCGGCTCGGACGCTGGCGTCAGGCGATCACTTTGTACGACCGGGCGTTGACGCTGAATCCGGACAATCAGGGCACGGTCGCGGCCAAGGCCGAGCTGCACCGACAGTTCGGACCAAAGCTGCGCCTGGACCATGACATCCAGGAGGTCGAACAGGAGGATCGCCAGCAGATCAGTCGCCTGCTGACGCGCGCCCTGATCGGATCCTCGGCTGCCCTGGAGCTGGATCTGGAGCGGCGCCAGGTCGATGCGCCGACCCTGACCCGCCAGGACGGCGGTCAGGGTAGCTTCGAGGCCTCGCGGATGCGCGGCAAGCTGACCGTGACGCTCGACACCCCAAGCGCCTACAGCTTCGAGGTCGGGATGAGCGGCGCGCAATCCGGGCCAGGCCTGCATGGTGGCGTGCTGTGGCGAAGCAATCATGGCACGACCGCCTTGCGCGGGCACTGGCGCCAGCCGTACTGGGATCTGCTGCAGGGTATCGCCGACAAGGGGATCAGCAGCGGCGGTCGTCTGTCGCACCAGGGCGAGCTGAATCCGCGTACCCAATACGAGATATCCCTGGGCTACAACCGTTATGGCATCGCGCGCGACCCAAGTGCCGCGACCTCGGTGGACGCCAAGCTGGGCTTCAACTACGTGCTCAAAGACATCGGTCCGTTCGTCTCCATCGGTTATCGGCTCGATACCGAACACGTCCTGACGCGCGCGCCACCGGTGCTCAATGATCGGGGCGAGCGTTTCGAGCTGATGCCGGTCGCATCGCGCGAGAGTCACAGCGGATTCCTGTTCATGAGCGGTATGTTGACGGACTATGTGGAGGTGGAGGGTTCGGTCGGCTACACGATCGACCGATTCAACGCCGAAGGCAGCACCGGTGAGGTCGCGCTGCGTTATTCACCGTTCCCCGAGATCGAGGTCGGTGTCGACGCCGGCCTGGGGCGCACCTTCTCACGTGGCGGCAATGCGCGTGTGATGCGGGTCGGGGCGCATATCCTGTTGCGTGGTGATTGAGCGGTGCTGGCCGGGTCCAGGGGCGAAGCGGGGTTCAAAAGCACGTTTGTCCCGGTGTCGGGAAAACTGCCCGGCCGGCTGTGGCAGAATCTCCGGGCCTGCGAGGCCTACGGGTACCGCAGTCCGTCCGATTTCCAGACAGCGGTCGGATTGCGCGATGACGGCCGCTGGGATTCAACTATTCAGAGATTGAGCCGATGAGTTACGAGAAGGACTCGATACCTGGAAGGACGGCGGCGCTGGTGTGCGGCCGTGACGTGCCTGGTGCGGTGCGATGACGGCGGGCAACGAGCCGACTGCTGGCGTGTGCCTGCGGGCACGTCTGTTGCGGCCACTGCTGCTACCCTTGCTCGCGCTGTTGCTGCAAGGCTGTGAGCTGATGCCTGGGATGCAGCGGGACTGGGTCCGCGAGGCAGGCGATGACGGCCCCGGTGCGGCGTCCCAGAGTGCCGCGCCAGACGCCGTTGTCAGCCCTCAGGCACTGCCGCCGGCCGATCAGCTGCGAACGGACATGCGAGTCGCGGTGTTGCCGTTTGAGAACCTGACGGTCTACCCGAACGCCGGACGTATCGCCGCCGAGCTGCTCATGACCGAGCTCTACAAGCAGCGTGTCTTTGAGCTGTTGGAGACCAGCGATCTGCGCCAGAGGCTGGAAGCGCGGCAGATCAAGCTCGAGGATCTGCCGGGTCAGGTGGTGGCGGCGGAGCTGGCGGCGGCACTGGATGTCGATGCGGTGTTGTTCGGTAGCGTCAGTGAGTACGGCTACCAGCATGGCCTGCGCGAGGAGCCGACCGTGGGCCTGAACCTGCGTCTGGTGCTGGCCGAGACCGGCCGAGTGGAGTGGGCCGCGAGCCACAGCGAGGTGGGGCGCGGCTATCTGCGCAGGGACAGCGTGAACGAGGCGGCCCAACGGGTGGTCCAGCGCATGGTGCAGACCCTGCGCGAGTCGTTGGCCACGCCTTGATCAAAGCGATCGGGGTGAGCGGATGCGCAGCGATTTACTCCGCAGCCGCGTGAGTCCGCACCGACTGCCGGTTCCGTTGCCGCTTCGACCGAGGGGTAGAGCGCCAGCGTACGCGTCCGGACCCGGAGCGGGATGACGATATCGACTTTGCAGCGATGCGTGAGTAGCGCGGCTGCGCCTCGCCGACACTGGGCTTGCGGACCGAAGTCTTGAATCAACAGACCGAGCGGGCGTTGCAGGAGGTCGACAAGCCAGAGGTCGACCCGCCTCATGCGACGTCTGAACAGCAGCAACCGACCGTCCTGGAGGCGGCGACACCGGCCAGTGTGTTCGGTGTGCGTGCCAGTGCCATCGCAGAGCTCTGCGGCCTGCTGGCGGTGCTGGTGCTGTTCGATCTCTGGTTGTTCTCCGGTAACGGCTACTGGGAGGTCGAGCCGCATCCGTTCTGGGCCATCGTCATCTTGTTGTCGGTGCAGTACGGCAGCGGCGCCGGTCTGATTGCGGCCGTCACCTGCTCACTGGTGTTGCTGTTGCTGCATGCGCCGGAGCGCGGTCCCACCCAGGATCTATATGCCTATGTCTACGAGTTCGCGCATCGACCGCTGTTCTGGCTGACCGCGGCGATCGTGGTCGGTGAGCTGCGTGTCCGTCAGATCCGCGATCGCGATCGATTGGCCCGGGAGCTCGCCGAGTCCAAGCAGCGCGAACAGACTATCGCCCAGGCCTATCTGCAGCTCGATGACGTGCGCGAGCAGCTCGAGGCACGCGTGGCGGGCCAGCTGCGTAGCGTGCTGTCCATGTATCAAGCGGCAAAGGCCGTGGAGACCATGGAGCCGGCCCGGGTGTTGCTCGGGGCGCTGGACAACGTGCGCGCGGTGATGAGCCCGCAAAAGGCCTCGATCTTCCTGCTCAGTGGCGAGGAGCTGCAGGCCGGTCTCCAAAGTGGCTGGGGCAGCTCCGATCGGTTCAAGCGGCGGCTACGTCCGGAGGACCCGCTGTATGTGGCGATCGTGGAGCGTGGCCAGGTGCTGTGCGCGAGCGATCCCGAGCATGAGGCGATGCTCGCCGGGCAGGGGGTGCTGGCCGGGCCGCTGGTCAATCCGGACACCGGTGACGTGCGCGGCATGCTGAAGATCGAGGATCTGGGGTTTTTGGATCTCAACCTCAGCACGGTCGAGCTGTTTCGGGCACTGTGCGACTGGGTCGGGGCGTTCTACGCGAATGCGCAGCGCTATCGGCGTGGCCAGATGGAGCGGGCCTTCGATGCGGATACGCAGGTCTATTCGCGCCAGTTCCTCGAGCGTATCCAGGGGGTGCTGAGCGAGATCGCCGAACGCGGCCGCTTCTCGCTGACTCGTATGGAGATCAAGCTCGACGATCCCTACCGGCTCAGTCGCGAGCAGCGTGTGCAGGTGGCCGAGGCGCTGGGACGCTCGGCACGCGACGCGTTGCGTAATACCGATCTGTGCTTTGCCTTTGACGAGCGCAGCTACGGCTTCTCGGTGCTGTTGCCGCTATCTGCGGTCGAGCATGTGCATATCGTCGCCGAGCGTCTGCTGGCGCGGATGCGCGAGGTCCTGCCCGAGGCGCTGCGTGAGGTCGGTTTCAGCTACGACGCCGTGCCGATCGTGCGCCTGCGCGCCGCCGACGGCACGGCGCACGTGGTCGAGCCCGGCACTACACAGGCGAGCGACGCGACGACACCACTGCTGCGTGCCGCCTCCGGCTCGGCGGCCGGTGCCGGCGGCTGAGGGGCCGTTGTGTCGGGCGCGCGTAGACGGCAGGAGCAGATCGAGCAGGCACAGCGGGCCGCCGATCATCATGATGCGACCCATCGGTCCTGGCTGTGGCTGTATCTGAGCGCGGCGTTCGCCGCGCTGATGCTCGGTGCGTTGATGTTGCGTGAGCTCATTGGCGTGCCCATCGAGTGGCTGTATGTCGTCGGACTGCATCTGCTGTCCATGGCGGTCATCGCGGCTGTCAGCCTACGCATGTGGCGCCGCGATCTGCTGCGTGAGACCGGTGGCGACGGCCGTGTCGTTTGGGTCGTGTGTCTGAACGTGCTGGTGGCGACGATGGGTCCGTTGGGCGCGTTCGTGTGCCTGGCTGGTGTCGTTGCACAGCTCTGGTTCAAACGCACGGCGCAACCGTTCGAGGCGTGGTACTCCGAGCTGTTTCCCGAGGAACAGCACGATCTGGCCGAGAACCTGTATGCGGATCTGACTCGTACCCTGCACCGGCTCAGCGGGCCACAAGACGTGGTCCCCTTCATCGACGTCATCAGGCATGGCACGCGAGTTCAGAAGCAGCTGGCCATCGGGTTGATGAGTCGCCACTACCGGCGCGAGTTCGCCACCGCGCTGAAGGAGGGGCTGGCCGATAGCGACAACTCGGTGCGCATCCAGGCGGCTACCGCCATCGCGAACATCGAGAACCGCTTCTACGAGCAGCTTCAGGCATTGCGCGAACGGGTCGAAGAAGAGCCTGAGGCGCAGACCATCCTGGCGTTGGCACGTCAGTACGACGACTACGCGTTCACGGGGCTGCTGGATGGCGATCGTGAGGCCCGCAACCGCGATGAGGCGCTGGCTGGCTATCGTCGCTATCTGCAGATGCAGCCCAACGACGTGCGTGCCCACATGGCTGTGGTGCGACTGCTGGTGAAGATGGACCGTGCCGAAGAGGCCCTGCTCACCATCGACGGAATTCCGACGCAGATCGCCTCCGCCGATGAGCTGGCGGCCTGGCGTATGGAGGCTCTGTACAAGGTGCGTCGCTTCGAGGAGATCCGAGACATCGCACGCGCGCTGATTGCTGCCGAACGGCCGGAGCGGCCACTACCCGCGGTGTTCGCCGATTCGGTCAGACTCTGGGCCGGAGTCGGCCCCAAGCCCGTGGAGCCGCGTCACGCGCAGCCGGGTCTGGCTCTGCAGGCCGGTGGTTCGAGCCCATGAGCGGTCCTGGCGCGCAGCCGATCTACGAAGAGAAGATCATCCACGAGGCGCCGGCCGATATCTGCGTGCTGCTCGAAGGCACCTATCCCTACGTGGCCGGTGGCGTGTCGAGTTGGACCCACGACCTGATGCGGACCCTGCCGCATCTGAAGTTCGCTCTGGTGACCTTGATGCCACCAGGCGCGCCGCGTGTGTTTCGCTACGAGATGCCCGACAACGTGGTCAGTCTGTCGACGGTTACCTTGCAGCAGCTGCTGCCGGGCAAGGCCCGTATGCGTGGCATGAAGCCATTCTTCAAGGCGCTCGAGCAGAACCTGGTCACGCTGACCCGAGGTGGTGGTCTGGAGAGTTTTCGCGGGCTGATGGGCCTGCTGGCCGCGCGGCGTGAGAGCCTGGGCCAACGCATCCTGCTGGATTCTCGCGAGTCATGGCAGATGCTGACCAACATGTTCCAGCTCGAGTTCGCCGACAGCTCGTTCCTGGATTATTTCTGGAGCTGGCGGGCCTTGCTCGGCGGACTGTACAGCGCACTGCTCGGACCGTTGCCGGCAGCTCGCGTCTATCACACGGTGTCGACCGGCTACGCTGGTCTGTATGCCGCGCGTGCTGCGGTGGAGACCGGCAGGCCGGTGTTCGTCACGGAGCATGGCATCTATACCAACGAACGACGTATCGAGATCGCCATGGCCGACTGGCTGCACGAGCTGCCGTTGACCGCGCTCGGTATCGAGCCCGAGGGGCGTGACCTGAAGGACTTCTGGATTGCCGCCTTTGCCAGCTACTCGCTGGTCTGCTATCAGGCCTGCCACCAGATCGTCACGCTCTACGAAGGTAATTTTCCGTTTCAGACCGCAGATGGCGCGGATCCGGACAAGCTGCGTGTCATACCCAATGGCATCAACTGGCCGAGGTTCCAGAACGTCCAGCACTGTCGCGAGGGCCGGCGTCCGCAGATCGCGCTGATTGGACGGGTGGTGCCCATCAAGGACGTGAAGACCTATATACGTGCTTGCGGCATTCTCAAGAAGCTGGTGCCGGAGGTTCACTGCTACATGATGGGACCGACCGAGGAGGACGAGGACTACTACGCCGACTGCGTTGCGTTGGCCGAGCAGCAAGGCCTGGGTGATTCGCTGGAGTTCACCGGTCGAGTGCGGATCGACGACTACCTGGGGCAGATCGACGTGATGGTCCTGACCAGCATCAGCGAGGCCCAGCCACTGGTGCTTCTGGAGGCTGGCGCGGTCGGTATCCCGTCGGTCGCGACCGACGTCGGCGCCTGTCGCGAGATGCTGTTCGGACGTGCCGACGAGGATCCACCGCTGGGTCCCGCCGGAGCGATCACGCAGTTGGCGGATCCGGAAGCGACCGCGCTCGCAATCGCCCGTTTGTTGACCGACGACGATTGGTATCGACAGTGCTCGGGCGCGATACGTGCCCGAGTGGAACGCTACTATCAAGAGCGCGACGTTGCGCGCACCTATGGCGAGCTGTATGCGAATCTCATGGATATGCCGGATGATGAGCAGGTCAAGGTCGCATGACGCTGGCGCGCGCGGTGGCGCACGCCACATCCCGGTGAAGCGATGGCTGGCATAGGTTTCGTACTGCGTAAGCTGACCCGTCAGGACAACCTGTTCGGGCTGGTCCGTGGCTTTGCCCATTCGGCGCTCGCGTCGAATGGACCGTGGTTGTTCACCATACTCTCGCTCGGCAGCGTCACCCTGCTCGGTGCCCAGGTGATGGCGCTCGAAGACCTGGTCGAGTTCCGACTCATCATCGTCTACAACTTCGGAATGTCGCTGGTCATGTCCGGACCGGTGCTGATGGTTGTGACCCGAACCCTTGCCGATCTGATCTTCGACAAGGACGTGGTCCGTGCGACCGGCGTGCTGATGGCGGCTGGCCTTATCATGCTGAGCACCCAGCTGCCGGTCGCCATCGGTGTCTACGTGCTATATGCGGATCTGTCTGCGCCGATGCGCATGGCAGCGATCGCCAACTTCCTTCTGGTCAGCGGGCTGTGGTTGGTGTCGGTGTATCTCACCGCGCTGAAGGACTACCGGGCCATCACCCTGGCCTTCGGTCTGGGCATGGTCGTCGCGGCGCTGGCCGGCGGCTTGCTCGCCGAGCCCTTTGGCGCGGTGGGGATGTTGTTCGGATTCAATGCCGGCGTCGGACTGATCTTCGCGATGCTGATGGCGAAGATCCTCGCCGAGTATCCATATCCGCCGACCCAGCTGCGTTGGGTG
>JAGRHX010000029.1 GCA_020444775.1 Gammaproteobacteria bacterium | reverse complement strand
CCTCGGTCGGGCCGATCTCGGGCGGTCGGGTCAGCGCGAAGCCATACTCACGAGCGAACTCGGCCTCGGACAGCCCGAGGCGTAGATACGCAGCCACCTGCGTCCCAGTCTCCGGAACATAGACCCATCCCATGGCGCTCATGCACTGGGCCGTTCTCAACTCGAGCAGATCACTCACGGCCTGATCTCCCGCCGGACCGAAGACAACGTCAAACAGGGTGCCGTCCAACTGGATCTCCGACGTGTCCTTCGCCGACGGAGTGCAAGCCACTGCCGCTGCGGCGATGAGCGCACCGATGATCGCGAATGATATACACCGTCTCACACATCACAGCTAACCACGGCCGACCGTCGTGCGCTCCACGACACGGTGTTGCTGCCATCCGTGTAGAAGGACTGGACTCTTGTGGTTCCAGCACCGGTTGATTCACAGCCCGGTAACCGGATACGTAGATTCCGTTGGGACCGCAGCAGTTACACCTTGTCATTTCCGATGGCATGCAACTACGACCACGAGCAGGCGAATACGTAGGATGTGCCGCCGACACATGAGGTTCCTACTCGACTTGGTCTCGGACGGAATTGGCAACAAGTTGTTCGAACTGCGACCAATTGTCGAGAAGGCCCAAGTTGGACGCGATTACTTCGTCGTCGTATCCGCTCCGCAGCGCCTCAGCACGGCTGGTGTAGTGCAGGTCATTCTTGCAGTGGATGTCAGCGGCTGCCGCCAGGCGTTCATCCTCGCCCACAGGAATGGACCAATCGGCACCCCACGCCTCAAGCGGACTTGTGAACGAGTAGCCACCCATCGCCATGCAATCGGCCCACTCCCTGTTCAGCGAGGCGAACTCCGGTGAGGCATCAGCCCTCGACTCCGCGACCGAGGACAGATCCTGAAGCTGCAGGAATGTCGCGATCCCGTTGAGATACACGTCCTGTTGACCGAATGCTGCACTCCTCGCATCGCCTAGGCAGCCGCCGACGCGATACAGGTCGACCACACCCCCAGACGGCAGCGGCACGGGAACCGGCGTCTGCACGCCACCCATCATTGCGGTCTGGAAGAAGGGGTCGCCCTCTTCAGTCGATGGATCAGCTTGATTGGAGTCAGTACCCACCTGAGCAGGGGCGTGGAAGCCGAGGTCCGGGTCAGCGTCCTCCGGGAGACCATACGGTAGGTAGTGCGTCGGCGGTGGCATCCGGCGTCGAGGCAACTCAAACCCTTTGCCCGCCATGCATGTTGAGGCAAGGTTGTTCAACAACACGTCTATGGTCGCCAAGACCTCGTCCTTGTCCCGCACAAAGTCTCTCAAGCTGTTAGCCGACGCGGGCTCGGATGGTGTGTCCAACGGTTGATGCGTCTGGTTCTCACCGCAGGAGACCAGGCATGAAGCAAGCACTATAGATAGCACCAATTCAGGCCATCTCAGGCTTGGCAACTGCTTGACCAACCAGACGCGGCGACAGAACGATCGTCGAATGATGTCGAGAAGATTGTCCCAGAGGCGGCGGGGAGCGACAGCGTTGACCCAGCACACTTTGTCGCGTTATAGACGGTGTACGATCTCGTCGAAAATTGGTTCCTCCACGCAGTTGACGTTCGCACGGAGTAGACGATTCCAGAGTTAGTCATAGCAAAGGTATCGTTGCTGAGGTCAGAATCCCAAGTACTCTGCGTCGGGTTGGACATGCAGCTCGATCCATCGAACTTGCTCGCATTCAAATACCCGGCCGCACCATAGGCGAAGGCGCACTTCGACGTGCTATTCGCGCCAGAGCTCGCCGGTGACTCGATGTACTTCGCCGCCCACGTCATGGCGTGAGCAGGACTGGCCACGGCGATGGAGGCTGCGATGACAACAGCCAGCGCAAGCGGACGGCGACAACGGCGGCAATGGCTTCTTCTCATTTCGGCACTATCCCCCCCCAATCGCCGTTGTCAAGTGACTCTTCAGATTTCGTGACCTTGCGTTGTCGCCGGCCTTCGGAAGTCTTTGAAGCGCCCGCAGCGATACGTGGAAGCCGCTGCACGCGGTCATCCCTCCCGCCCTACCGGCGGGCGCCCATGAACATGTTCTTCAGGGCGTCGTAGTGCTCGATGCAGTGGCCGGCGCCGAGCACGACGGCCTCCAGGGGCATGTTGCTCATCTTCACCGGCACCTGGGTCTCGCGCTCGATGCGCTGGGCCAGGCCCCGCAACAGGCCGCCACCGCCGACGAGGTACATGCCGCGCACGAGGAAGTCCTGCGCCAGCTCCGGCGGGGCCTTCGCCAGGCAGCGCACGACGGAGGCGATGATCGACGACACGACGTCCTCGATCGCGAAGCGGATCTCCTCCGGGGTGAGGATGACCGTCTTCGGCAGGCCGGTCATCAGGTCGCGACCGCGGACCTCGGCCTGGCTCTCGTCCTCCGTCGGGGCGGCGGAGCCGATGGCCATCTTCACTTCCTCGGCCGTGCGCTCGCCGATGGCGATGCCGTGCTCGCGGCGTACGTAGGCCTGGATGGCGGCGTCGATGTCGAACGACCCGACGCGCACGGCCTCCAGCGCGACGATGCCACCGAGGCTGATGACCGCGGTCTCGCTGGTGCCACCGCCGATGTCGATGACCATGTTGCCCACCGGCTCGTCGATCGGCAGGTCGGCCCCGATGGCCGCGGCCATCGGCTGCTCGATGAGCTGTGCGTCGGCGGCGCCGGCACGGCGGGCGGCGTCGGTGACGGCGCGGCGCTCCACCTCGGTGATGGCCGACGGCACGCAGATGACCACCTTCGGGCGGGTGAAGCGGGACACGCCGACCCGCTGCAGCAGCAGGCGGATCATCCGCTCCGTGATCTCGAAGTCCGTGATGGCCCCGCCGCGCAGCGGGCGCACGGCCACGATGTAGCCGGGCGTGCGGCCGATCATCTGCCA
>JAGRHX010000331.1 GCA_020444775.1 Gammaproteobacteria bacterium | reverse complement strand
GCTGTGGAATGAGGGGATGCCTGAGCCCGGAATCCCCTCCCCCAATCCCCGAATCGGACACACATCCCCCAGGCCCGAGTCGGACGAACATCGCCGAATTCACATACTATTGCCTGCCCAAACCATCGGACCGGGCAGCCGCAGCGGCCCTGACAGAGCTACATTGCCTGGAACTCGCCACTCAAGTCGATTCGCGTTCCGAACAGATGGGCCTAAAAAAATCGGTCCTCGCTATCACATCGCAAACGCCCTCTACGGGGCCATCGGCGCATCAAGAATTTGAGACTCCGAGCGTCGGCATGACACCTCACAGGTGCCGCCTCTTGGATAATCATCCAACCTTCCCAAGCTCATCCAGAGCCGTCAGTGATTGACCTGGAGCGCCGGTCAAACTTCAGCTGGAGGTGGTCCGAAAGAGATCCTCCCCAACGTGAGCACGTCGATGCTTTAAAACTGTCTATGCCTGCCTACAAGCAGTGTGTGCGCCGGCCGATAGCCGGGTGTCTGATGATCGTCGACACTGCAGGGCATGACGACTCCCAGATCGCTTCTAGTTGACCCTGAGCTGCCCTTGTTCTACCACCTCATCTCGCGGTGTGTGCGCCGGAGCTGGCTTTGCGGCGCTGACTCCGCTTCCGGACAGGACTACAGTCACCGTCGAGAATGGCTCATCCAAAGGATGAAACACCTATCGCGATACTTTGCCATCGAAGTGCATGCATATGCAGTGTTGAGCAACCATTTTCATCTGGTGGTGTACTACGACCCTTTGGCCTGCAATACCTGGAGCGCAGAGGAGATCGCTAGTCGCTGGACCGCGGCATTTCCGCCGATGAGGGATGGGCAAGTCGATATGAACCTGCAGGCCATGCGGCGTGACGCACTGCTTTGTCGTCCACATGAAATCGAAAGGCTGCGAAAGGTGCTAGGGTCGCTCTCTGGGTTCATGAAACACCTGAAGCAGCCGATCGCGTGTCGAGCGAATCAGGAGGACGGTTGTCGAGGCCATTTCTTCGAATCACGCTTCTATTCGGGGGCGCTGTTAGATGATGCGAGCGTTTGCGCAGCGATGGCGTACGTTGACTTAAACCCGATACGCGCCCGAATTTCTGATTCCCTGGAAGCCAGCGTCGATGCGTCGATCGCCAGCAGACTCCAGGCGCTGGCCAATACTCCAGAACGAATCGATAGGGCGATGATGCCAATCGTTTCAGGTCTGGAGCCAGAGCAGAATTCGGAAGAAGGGGCCGATTACGAAATATCTGCCGCCGAGAAGGCCCGGAAAGATGTCTATCGACCGCTCACCCTTCGGGAGTATCTGGAACTGCTCGACATCCAGGTGCGCCATGCGCGCGGAGAAATAATTGCTTCAGTAGATGACCGACGCTGGCTCGCCAGGGTGGATGTTATTCGCAGGAGACAGCGTGCGTTCGGAGCTGCAGCTGTTTTGACACCATGGTTGGCGAAGCGCCGGTTCCGAAGGACCGAACGATCTACCGAGCCTTGACCTGGCGGTGGACGGCACAGCCCTCGACCAACATAGCGGTAGTCCCGCGTTGCAAGACCCACGATCATGGTGGTCTCGGATGTCGACCCTCATGCTGCTTGTTGCCGTACTCAGGACTTATGAAGGAAGCAGCGTACCGGTGAAAGTCGGATGAATCGTCAAAAGCTTTGACCAGTCATCAATGGTGTCGAACGCGGACCGAAGCTTCGCGGATTAATGAACTTTGAACAAATAGGTAATGCTTGACCGCGCAAAGCGTCGAAGCAGCCCGTGCGTCATTCCGGGGGGCCATCCGGGCGCAGTATGCGGCCCCTATAGCGGTCCCGGGTGAACTAGAGTGTGTCCAACTGCTTCGGCGTCTCCCCGTCTGGGTGAAATTGAACGTGTATCCCAAGTTCGACAGCCCAACACAAGACGAGTCGACACCATCGATGATGATGGGTACGGGATATCAATCACTTATCGGTGGTCTCGGCGTCATTCCTGCACCGGGCCTGTAGTGCCACACAAGATCTAGTGGTATTGCCCATAGGCGCCTTGTTGCGCGATCATGTCGCGCCATGTTCATACGCATCTCCAACTCCGGTGGCCGCAAGTATCTGCGTCTGGTGCAAGCCTATCGCGACGAGAACGGCGTGCCGCGACAGCGCCAGGTGGCGCAGCTCGGCCGTCTCGACGAGCTCGACGAGCCGATGGTCAATGGCCTCATTGACAGCCTGCGGCGGTTCACCGGATTCGGGGGCAGCAGCGAGCCCGCCGAGGGCGTCGAGCCGGCGTTCGAGCGCGCCCGCGAGGTCGGTCCGACCTGGTTGCTGAGCGAGCTGTGGCAATCACTGGGATTCTCGGCCTTACTGCGCACGGCGCTACGCTCGTCCCGTCGAGAGTTCGATGCCGAGGCGGCCATCCGTCTCATGGTCTTCAACCGCGTCTGTGATCCGGATTCCAAGCTCGGCGTGCTGCGCTGGCTCGAAGGGGTGGTGATGCCGGGTATCTCCGGCGAGGTGTTCACCCATCAGCGCTTGTTGCGGGCGATGGATGCCTTGATGGACAAGCGCGAGGCCATCCAACGGGCCTTGAGCAAACGGTTGCTGCCGCTGCTGGACCAGGAGCTGTCGGTGGTGTTCTACGATCTGACCACCATCCGCGTGCACGCCGAGCACGAGCGACCCCAGGACCTTCGTCGCTTCGGCCGTAGCAAGGAGTTGCATGGACCGGCGCGGCAGTTCGTACTCGGCTTGATCCAGAGTGCCGACGGCATTCCGCTGGACTTCGAGGTGTTCCCGGGCAATATCGCCGAGGTCAAGACCTTGCTGCCGATGCTGGAGCGGACGCTGAAGCGTTATCCCATCGAGCGAGTGATTGTCGTCGCCGACCGCGGCTTGTTGAGTCTGGACAACCTGGCCGAGGTCGAGCAGCTCACCGTCCAGGGCGGCCGTGCACTGGAGTACATCCTGGCGGTGCCGGCCAACCGCTACGGGGATTTCGAAGCGGTGCTCGAGCCGCTGCGTTTCGCCCAGGATGTCCACAGTGTGCGCGAGGGGCAGTGGCAGAACCGCCGCGTGGTGATTGCCAACGATCCAGAGCGCGGCAAAGAACAACAGCAGCGCCGGCAGGACAAACTCAATACGCTCAGCGAACTCGGCGAGCGGCTCGCGGCCAAGCTCGACGCACAGGATGAAGGCAAGAGTGAACGCGGCCGGCGGGCCTCGGACCGCGGCGCCTATGCGCGCTTCAGCCGGGCGGTGCACGACGCTCACTTCTCTCGCTTCATCACCCCGGTGCTCGACACGGACCGCTTCTCCTTCGCCATCAACGAATCGGCTCTGGCCGATGCGCAGCGTCTGGACGGCAAGCTGATCCTGGTGACCAATGTTACCGACCATGCGCCGGAAGACATCGTGCTGCGCTACAAGGCGCTCGCCGATATCGAGCGCGGCTTCCGGGTGCTCAAGAGCG
>JAGRHX010000330.1 GCA_020444775.1 Gammaproteobacteria bacterium | reverse complement strand
GGCGCCGACGTGGTCAAGGTCGAGAATCCCCGCCTGGGCGATCCGGGTCGTCGGCTGCGTCCGAATCAACCGGACAATGACCCCTACTATTTCCACATGTTCAACGCCAACAAGCGGTCGCTGACGGTAAACCTGAAGTCACCGAAGGGCCTTGCGCTGGTCAAGGACCTGATTGCCGAAGCCGACGTGATGGTGGAGAACTTCGCACCCGGCGCGATCGAGCGGCTCGGTCTGTCCTACGACGTGGTCAAGGGCCTCAATCCCGGAATCATCTATGCCCAGGTCAAGGGTTTCGGCGAGGGCAGCCCGTTCGAGAAGAACCTGTCCTTCGACATGATCGCGCAGGCCTGCGGCGGCACCTTCAGCGTCACCGGCGACGCCGACGGCCCACCGACCCGACCGGGCATCACCATCGGTGACACCGGCACTGGCATGCTCATGGCCATCACCATCCTCGGCGCGCTGTACCGACGACGCGAGAGCGGCGAAGGTCACCGACTACAGGTGGCGATGCAGGACGCGATGCTGCACTACATGCGGGTCAACTTCGCGACCCAGGGTCTGACCGGCAAGGCAGCGGAGCGTGGTGGCAGCAAGGTGCCGGGCGTGACCAATGCGCCCATGGGTCTGTATCCGTGCGCCCCGGGCGGACCGAACGACTACGTCTACATCATGACCAGCCGCGCCAACCCCGAGCACTGGGATCGCTTGCTGACCCTGGTCGGTCGCAAGGACCTGATCGGCGACCCGCGTTACGCGACGCCCGCCGACCGGGTCGAGCGCGAGGCCGAGGTCGACGAGATCATCGCCGCCTGGACCCGTGGCCAGAGCAAGCTCGACGCCATGCGGATGGTCGGCGAGGCGGGTATACCGGCCGGCGCGGTGCTCGACACCGACGAGCTCAACCAGGAGCCCAGCTTCGAGCAACGCGGCGTCATGCAGACCATGGTCCATCCGGTGCATCGGCCGTTCAAGATGCCGGCCTGGCCGGTACGCGTGGACGGACGCGCGGCGCGCCTGCAGGCATCTCCGATGCTGGGTGAGCACACCGAGAAGGTGTTGCAGGACTGGTTGGGGCTGGATGGCTCGTCGCTGTCGTCACTCAAGGACGACGGAGCCCTCGGCTGAGACGACGTCCGGCTGGAGACCTCCGGCTGACAACCTCTGGGGCTCGAAACGCTGCCGCGGGGCGAGCCCCGCGTCAGCGCAACCGCACGCAGGCCTCGGGCAGGTCCTCGAAGCGCGCGACCAGCGTCGTCCCGGCATCGGGATAGACGGTCTTCACCACGCTGCCGAGAGTGACGATCTCACCGGCCCGCAGCGGCGTGCCGTGCGCGGCGCCGTGATCGGCAAGCCACGCCAGGGCATTCATGGGATCATCCAGGATCTCGCGCGCGCTGCCACGCAGCTTCGGGGGCTCGCCATCGACCCAGAAGCCACCGCTGAGAACACTCGGATCGCCCACGTCTGACAGCGGCACCGGTTCACCGTGCACGCACCCGGCGGAGAAGAAATCGTCGGCAATGAGGCTCGGCGCGCCGGCTTCGGCGAAGTCGCGGAAACGATGCTCGACAATCTCGATCGAGACCATCAGTGCCTCGACCCGATCCGACATCTGACTGGCGCGATACCCAGCCCGGCGTGGCGGACAATCCGCGCCCAGACGAACCGCGATCTCGCATTCCAGACCGAGCTGGAAGTAGGCCTTCACATCCAGCGTCACCCACGGTGAATGCACGCCAGCGCGGTACAGACGACCCGCGCACGGATGCTCGATGCCCAGATACTGCTGCATCACCCGTGTCGTGCAGCCGATCTTCCAGCCCACGGTCGGTCCGGGTGAACGGCGACTCAAGCATTCGCTGACCGCCGACTGGATGGCGTAGGCATCGTCCAGCGTGCGCGGACGACAGGCCGCCGGCAGACACTGCAAGGGCTCGACCCGGCCTGCTTCGCGCAGCCTCAGATCGGCGAGCAGACGGGCCGCGTCACCTACGGCTTGCGCTGTCATGTCATGCATGGTCGCTTCCAGCCTCCGAGGATGAGTGTTGCCAGCGGGGATCGCCAGGGACATGTCTCCTGGGTGCCGGCGGGACTGCATACGTCCACGGACGGCGGCGGGCTGGCTCCGACCCGAGGCGACATTGTAGTCTGTCGGTTCGCATACGTGTCGGCTCAGGGCCAGATGCCCAGCGGACACAGCCATTCGCCGCAGGTGCAGGCGCCACGCCACGCCGCCATCGGAGGACCCCTCAACCATGCCGGCACCGCTGTTCCAAGCACAGGGACATGGAATCTACCGGATCGACACCTTGCACAACGGGCCCGATTCGACGGCCTGCTACGTGCTCGAAGCCAACGGACGGGTCGCCATCATCGACACCGGTGCGCGCAAGACGCCGGCGGCGATCCAGCAATTGCTCGAGGCGCGCGGGCTATCGGCCGAAGCCGTCGACTATGTGATGCCGACCCACGTGCACCTGGACCATGCCGGCGCCTGTGGACAGCTCATGCAGCGCTTTCCGAATGCACGTCTGGTGGTCCACCCCAGGGGTGCACGGCATATGATCGATCCGACCCGTCTCGCGGCGGGCACGGTCGCGGTCTACGGCGAGGAGACCTTCCAGGCGGCGTTCGGCGCGCTCGAACCGGTTACCGCCGAGCGGGTCGTCTCGATCGAGGATGACGGCGTCATCGACCTGGCCGGCCGCGAGCTCCTCTGTATCCACTCTCCAGGTCATGCCAGCCATCACTATTGCGTATACGACCGCACCAGCGGCTCCTTGTTTGCAGGCGACACCTTTGGCGTCTCCTTCAGGGAGTTCGACCACGACGGGCGCAGCTTCGTGTTTCCGACCACCTCGCCAGTGGACTTCGACCCCGACCAATGGCACCAGACGCTGGACAAGCTCATGAGTCATGCGCCGCAGCGGGTGTTCGTCGCGCACTTCGGCCGGGTCGACGCGGTGCCGGAGGGCGAGCGACAGTTACGCCTGGGGATCGATGCCCACGCTCGCATTGCCAGGGCCGCGGCAGATGCCGCGGACCGCAAGAGCGCGATCAAATCGGCCATCACGGACCTTCTGTTGGAAATGCTACGACACCATGCCAGCCCACTGTCCGAGGCGCAGTCTCTGGAACGCATGGCAACGGATCTCGAGATCAATGCTCAGGGTCTGCTGGTGTGGCTGGAACGCCAATCATCGTGAGCCCTGACCGATACCAGGTCGATGGACCGGGCACGGTCGGTCACGGCCCTGCAATCCATCGCCTGGCAAGCCGCCGCGGGGCAGACCGGTCCAGGGTCATCTGTGCGCCGACCGCGTGCACGACACAAGGCTGCATGGGCCGAGTCTCTGGGTCGCCGCGGCCGCTGTCGCCCCTGCCGATACCGTAGCGAGTCGAGTCCATGCCCTACCGCTCTGCATTGGGCCTGCTGGCCATCGCGGGTGTCGCGGCGCTGGTGGGCACACGAATCGTGCAGATCGAGGAAGCCGCGCGTGTCGACGACGCGGTGGTCGAGATCGATGCAATGGCTACCCGTGTCCGTGCCTGGACCCGGGTGGCGGTCAGCGATGTCCGTTATCTGGCCGACGTGGCGGTAGCCAGCCATCTGCATGAGACCGGCGCAAACCTCGATGCGATCCATCAGGACCTGGTCGGGTTCATGCTCGACAATCAGGAATACCTGCAGGTGCGCTGGCTCGGCAACGACGGTCGGGAACGCATCCGTATCGATCGCACGGCTCGCGGCCTGGTGCGGGCCAGCGATGACCGACTGCGAGACAGATCGCAGCAGAATTACGTGCGCAATGCACTCACGCTTGCAGACGGTGAGGTGTTCCTGTCGCCCATCGCGCCCAACACCGAACGTGAGCAGAACGGGCAGTCGTTGGAGGCAACCTTCAGGCTGGCGACCCCGGTGAACGTTCCGACGTTCGGACGCGAGGGTATTGCCGTGCTCAACCTGGACACGCGCTTCTTCTTCGAGGAGCTCAGCGTCGGCGCCGTGACACGTGGTTCGGCCCAGGTATTCCTCATCGACCCGGACGGACACGCCCTGTATCACACGAGCCCGGGACGCGTGAGCATTGAATCCGCCGAGCGCCTGCCCGGTCCACTGGAGACGGCCATCCGCGCTGACCGGAAGCCCGAGGGTCGTCTGCACGACGCCGAAGGCATCTGGCTGTGGCGAACCATCGACCTCGGCGGCCAACGACACTGGCATCTGATGACGCGGCTGCCCACGAGCCTGCTGCATCGTAGCGCGCTGTGGACCTGGTTGGGCGTAGCCTTCGCGTCCCTGGTCGCGGCAGGTATCTACATGGCCTTCGTGGTGCTGCGCCGACAGCTCCAGCAGTCGGTGCAGATGCAGCAAGCGTTGGAGATATCAGCGCAGGCGGCCCGCGATCGCGCGGCGACCGCAGAGCATCTGCGCGAGGCCGAGTCGCGTTTTCGCATCCTCACGGAAGTCAGTCCGAATGGCCTGGTGCTGGTCTCCGCGGACGGCCGGATCCTGCACGCGAACGAGTCGGCCTATACCCTCTTCGGCCATCCACCGGGCAGCCTCGACGGCCGGCCCATCGAGACCCTGGTACCGGATGGCCTGCGGCAACGGCACGCGCAGTTGCGTCAGGGCTTCATGCAGGCACCGGGCAGACGCGCCATGGGTAGCGGGCTCGAGCTGCGTGGGCATCGCGCCGACGGCACCCAGGTGCCCATAGAGGTCGGCCTGAGCTCATTCGATAGTGACAACCAGACGGTCGTGCTCGCCACCATCACCGACATCTCCGAACGGCTGCGCAACGAAGCGGAGCTTGCCGGCAAGGCCCAGGAGCTGGAACAGACCGTGGGCATGCTCGAGGTCGCGAACGAGGAGCTCTCGGAGCTGGCCTACGCCGCCTCCCACGATTTGCGGGCGCCGATCAAGACCCTGCGTGCCCAGCTCGCGCGTCTGCAGTCGCGCCATCAGCAGGTGCTTCCCGAGGAGGGACGCAAGCTGCTCGCGTATGCAATCGACGCAGGCGCACGTCTGGAGACCACCGCGAACGCGGTGCTCGATTTTGCCCGCGTGATCGAACGCCCGAGCACGCTGGAGACCTTGTCACTGCCCGACCTGGTCCAGGAGGTCATCGGCGATCTGTCCGCGGACATCTCGGCCAGTGATGCCGACGTCCGCATCGACGACCGCGCGAGCACGGTGTGCGCGGTCAGGGGCAGACCGGCACAGCTTCGTCTGTTGTTGCAGAACCTCATCGGCAATGCGATCAAGTATAGGGCCGCTGAGCGCAGCCCCGAGGTCCGCATTGGCTGGCAGCAGCGCAATGGGCGCTGCGAGATCAGCGTGAGTGACAACGGCATCGGCATCGATCCGGCCGACCAGGAGAAGATCTTCTCGCTGTTCGGGCGGCTGCATCACCAGGGGCGAGTCGCTGGCGTCGGTCTCGGCCTGACCCTGGCCCGCAAGATCGCCCGCGGTCATGGTGGCGATCTACAGGTCGAGTCCATACCCGGCAGGGGCTCCACCTTCCGCTTCTGCCTGGCCGCAGTCGAGCCGGAGGTCACCCGCCAGGCTTGAGCACGGCAAGGCCGGGGGGCCGTCAGCGACAATCCGTGTCACTTCCGGTGGGGATGTCACGAAACGGGATACCCTTGTCGACACGCGGATCCTGGGGCAGACCGAGCACCCGCTCGGCTATCGTGTTGCGCAGGATCTCGTCCGTGCCGCCGGCGATCCTGAAGGCGGGCGAGTCGAGAAAGGATTCCTCGAAGATGCCACCCAACGGCATTTCCCGGCTCGCTTCGATACCGGCGGCGCCCAGTAACTCGAGCGCGTAGGCGGCGGCGTCCTGGATGGTGCTGGCCGCGACCACCTTGCCGATGGATGCCTCGGGGCCGGCAGGCTCGCCGCGCCCGAGCGCGGTCATGATCCGGTAGCGGGTGAAGCGAAGCGCGGTCGAGCGGACATGGAAATCGGCCAGACGTTCCTGTACCGCCGGGTCGTCGAGCGCGGCCCCCTCACCGATACGCAACGACCGGGCGAGCGTGTACAGCTCCTTGAAGGACGGTCCGAAGTCGTCGTAGAGCGAGTAGCGCTCGCCGGTGAGCAGGCTCATCGCGACCTTCCAACCACCGTTGATCGGCCCCAGACGCTGGTTGTCGGGCACTCGCACGTCGTCGAAGAAGACCTCGTTGAAGTGTGCCGCGCCGGACATCTGCTTGATCGGGCGGATCTCGATCCCGGGGGTTCGGGTGCTCAAGAAGAAGAATGTCAGACCTTCGTGCTTGGGCAGATCGAAGTCACTGCGTGCGATCAACACCCCCCAGTCCGCCTCGTGCGCGAGCGAGGTCCAGATCTTCTGTCCGTTGATCACCCA
>JAGRHX010000329.1 GCA_020444775.1 Gammaproteobacteria bacterium | reverse complement strand
TCCTCCTCGCGTGACCAGATCAGCTTGATCGGAACATCCGGGACTTGACGTGCAATCGACACCACCTGCTGCACGTAGTCGTGAAAGGCGCCACGCCGCCCGAAGCCACCGCCGAGATGGATCTTGTGCACGTCGCACTTCTCCAACGGTAGTCCGGCCGCCGCCGAGGCAGCGGCCAGCGCCGCCTCGCCGTTCTGGGTGGGGCACCACACCTCGCATCGGTCGCTGGTCCAGCGCGCCGTCGCGTTCATCGGCTCCATGGTCGCGTGATTCTGGAACGGATAGGCATAGACGGCTTCGACGACCTTCGAAGCCTGTGCGAGCCCTTGCTTGATGTCCCCGTTCTGGTTGCCGATGAAGGTTTCAGAGGCGGACAGACCTTCTTCCAGGAAGGCGTCGATGGACGCGCTCGAGACCTGCGCGTTCGGGCCCTCGTCCCAGCGGATGGGCAGGGCCTCCAGCGCGGTGCGCGCCTGCCACCAGGTATCGGCGACCACGGCAACCGCCGTGTCATCCACACGCACCACGTGTCGCACGCCCGGCATACCCTGGACCTTGGCCTCGTCGTAGCCGGCAAGCGTGCCGCCAAACACCGGACAGGCACGGATCGCGGCATTGAGCATACCCGGCAGTTTCAGATCGATACCATAGACCTGCTTGCCGGTCAGCTTGTCCGCGGTGTCCAGCCGCTTCACCGGCTGACCGATGAGCCGCCACTGGTCGGGCGACTTCAGCGTCACCTGCTCCGGTGGGGTCAACCCCGCCGCGGCCGTAGCCACCTTGCCAAAGCTGGTCTGACGACCGCTGGGCGTGTGGGTGATGATGCTGTCACGCGCCGTGCATTCGCCCGCCGGCACCTGCCAGCTCTGCGCGGCGGCGGCAATCAGCATCTCTCGCGCCACCGCCCCACCTTGCCGGACGTACTCGTGACTCTCACGTATGCCGCGGCTGCCGCCGGTGGAGAAGCTACCCCAGACCCGGTTGCGGGAGAGATTCTCACCGGGCGTCGGGTACTCCGTAGTGACTCGGTTCCAATCGCACTCGAGTTCCTCGGCCACCATCTGCGCAAGACCCGTCAGGGTCCCCTGCCCCATCTCAGAGCGCGCGATGCGAATCACCACCGTGTCGTCGGGATGCACCACGACCCAGGCATTGACCTCGTCGACCGCGGCCATATCGGCACTGCTCACGAGCGGCGCGGCGATGCCCAGGGAAAGGCCAGCGCCGGCGGCGGCACTGCCCACCACGAACCGACGCCTGGAAATCTTGATGTTGCTTGCCATTGCTTGTCCCTCTATTGAGTATTCGCGATGTCTGGCGTGACTCAGGCGAGCTTCTTTGCCGCCAGGTGAATACCCTTGCGCACCCGGTTGAAGGTGCCGCAACGACAGATGTTGGTGATACCGGCGTCGATGTCGGCATCGGTAGGCTTTGCGTTGTTGGCAAGCAAGGCGGCCGCCGACATGATCATGCCCGTCTGGCAGTAGCCACACTGAGGCACGTCCAGCTCCGCCCAGGCCTGCTGCACCGGGTGTGATCCATCCTCGGACAGGCCCTCGATGGTGACGATCGACTGTGCGTCACTCAACCCACCGACCGGCATGACGCAAGAGCGGGTGGCTATGCCATCGATATGAACCGTGCACGCACCACAGACCGCGATGCCGCAGCCATACTTGGTTCCGGTCAGACCCAGCTGCTCACGAAGCACCCAGAGCAAGGGTGTGGTCGCATCGACCTCGACATCCACCGTCTTGCCGTTGACTTTCAATCTGGCCATTAGCCGCTCTCCCCTGTGTTCCGTGTCCACGTTCGAGATGAACGCATGACATCGGCGGTTGATCCGAACCAACTTCTCATTGACGACGGTGCGTCTTCACATCGTCGACACAACTGCACACGAACGCCGCCCGGCCACAGCGTATCGGCCGACGCCGATGCTCGCGGGGCGACACGTAACGGGCGCGCATCGATCGCATGCGCCGCGAATGAGAATACTGTCTGAATGGCGCGCGCGCGACGGCTTCGACCACGAGCGATGGATCGCCATCCTCGCTGTCGTTCTCAGCGTCGGTAGATCGGCCGCTTCGGCGCGAGCCACTGCCGCAAGCAGGGGCTGCGGCAGATGACCGTAATATGGCCAGCGCTTCGGAACAGATGCTTCAGTTCAGATGGGCGAGCCGTGGCGCGACCTCATGCATGAGCAGGGTCAGGCTCTCGCGGTCCCATTCCGGATCATCGGCGTCCGCGGTGATGCTGAGCAGACGACCGAAGCCACCGGCCTTCCCATACAGGTCTTCGATCTTCTGGGCACATTCGACAGGGTCACCGACGATCCACACGTTCTCCATCATGTAGTCCACATCCATCGCATCGTCAGACATGTCCGGATCGATCTTTGCGGCGGCCATCTGCCAGGTACCCTTGCGACTCGGTAGCTGGTGCTGCAGATAGTTCCGACCCAATACTTCACGTGCCCGCTTTCGGGCCAGCTCTGTGCTCGGTGCCACGTAGATATCCCTGGCGACCCGCCAGTCGCTGCGGCTTGGCTGCAAGCCCGCCTTTGCCGCACCCTCCTCGACCATCGTCCAGTGATTGGGTAGATAGTTGCTGGACAGCAACGAGCTGGACATCGGCATCCAGCCACGCTCGCCCGCCATACGCATGGAGGTCGATTGCGGTGTGCTGGCCGCCACCGCGATCGGGGGGTGCGGTTGCTGGTAGGGCTTCATGTGCAGCCCGCGCTCGGTGAGCGGGTCGAGCAGCGGCGCGTCTATGTTGAAGAATCGGCCCTTGTGCTCGAACTTGCCGTCACACGCCCACAGGGAGAGGACCACTTCCAGGACCTCGGCGGACCGTTCACGCACCTCGTTCGGGTCGATGCCGAGCAGGGCCAGATCGGTAGGGATGCCGCCACCGCCTATGCCCCACTGGAAACGGCCGCGTGCCATGTGGTCGAGCATGGCCAGTCGGTGCGCGAGATACACCGGCTGATGCAGCCCCAGCAAGGTGACACCGGTACCGAGTCGAATCTTCCGGGTCAGGGCAAGGGCCCGGGCAATCTGCAGATCCGGCGCCGGCGCGTTCTCCCAGCGCTCGGTGAAATGCTCGCCGAGCCAGGCCTCCTCGAAGCCAAGCTGCTCGGCGAGGACGATCTGGTCCAGATCGCGGTCATAGCCGTCAGCCAGCGCTCGATGCGGCGGATGCAAGGGCATCATGAACAGACCAAACTGCACGGCGTTTCTCCTCGGTCGCGGCACGCGACTCCCCAGTTGATGAAACCCATCGACACGGGCGGCGGGTCGAGCCTTGTGCGTCGAGCCAAGTGCCAGGCTGGCGCGGCCGCCTGCCCAGAGGCTAGGAAATGCAGCACGACCCGGTCAAGTGGCCTTTGCGGGTGGTGCGCCGCGCGCGGGCGGGCAAGAATGCGGGTTCCCGGTCCTTAGTGGCGTGGCAGCGACGCGGTCCTCCGCCGCCAGGTCCGATACCGCGACCCAGGTTCGACGATGGAGTCCCTTCATGTCACGACAGCCAGCCGATACACCCGACACAACCTCGCCACGCAGCTCCGATCCGGACAGCCGCGATGTCTACGCCGGCTTCGCCCCGGATCTGCTGCGAGACCGGGTTGCGCTGGTGACCGGCGGGGGCAGTGGCATCGGTCGGGCGACCGCAGTTGCCCTGGCCGGGGTCGGAGCCCGGGTGGTGGTGTTCGGACGCCGCAAGCACATGCTCGATGATTGCA
>JAGRHX010000328.1 GCA_020444775.1 Gammaproteobacteria bacterium | reverse complement strand
AAGAAGCGCTGATAGCCCGGATCATCGTGCATGTATCCGATGGTATAGACATGCACCATCAGCGAGACGAAGGTCACGACGATCATCATGGTCGCAGTCAGCTGGTCGACCAGGAACCCGATGCCGAGCGTCAGCCCACCTACCTGCCCCCAGGTATAGAGCAGGCCGTCGAACGGCTGCCCGTCGCCGAGCACGATGTCGGCGAACACCCGGTAGGAGAGAATGGCGGAGAGGCCGACCCCGGCGATGGTCACCCGATGTGCCCAACGGCGGTCGATGAAGGGGCCGACCAGCCCGGCGAAGATTGACGCGAGCAGCGGCAGCAGGACTATCCAGACATAGATGGCAGGCACGATGCTCTCCTCACCCCTTCATGCTGTTGATGTCGGCAACATTGATCGTCTGCCGGTTGCGGAAGAGAACGACCAGAATCGCAAGCCCTATGGCCGCCTCGGCAGCGGCCACGGTCAGGATGAAGAAGACGAAGATCTGACCGTGCAGGTTGCCCGTGTAGTGCGAGAAGGCAACGAAGTTCATGTTCACCGACAGCAACATCAACTCGATCGCCATGAGCAGCACGATGATGTTCTTTCGATTGAGGAAGATCCCCGCCATGCTGATGCAGAACAGGATGGCGCCCAGGATCAAGTAGTGATTCAGGCCGATCATGTGCCGCTCCTAAGCCCCCTTGGTGGCGCCATCGGCTGACGCGTCGTCTTCAGGTTGTACGGTCGGTTCAGGGTCCGTCGCGCGCGTCGCGGCCGACATGCTGATCAGCCTCACACGGTCCGCGCGCCGCACGGCCACCTGCTCGGCGGGATCCCGCATCTTCGTGCCACCACGGCGACGCATGGTCAGCGCGATGGCCGCGACGATGGCGACCAGTAGCAGCACCGCGGCCACTTCGAACGGATACAGATAGTCAGTGTAGAGCAGCGTGCCCAGCGCTTCTGAGTTGCTGTAGTCCGCTGCGGCCGGCACGGGTGGCACCATCGCTTCGACGCCAAACTGCTCCCGGTTGACGACGAAGAACATCAGCACGAACAACAAGAAGGCGATGGCCGCGCCGAACGGCATGGCTTTGACGAAACCTTCACGCAGCGTCGCAATGCTGATGTCCAACATCATCACCACGAACAGGAACAACACCATCACCGCGCCAACGTAGACCAGCACCAGCACGACCGCGAGGAACTCGGCCTCGATCAGCAGCCACAGTCCCGAGCTTGCGACGAAACACACCACCAGCGACAGCACGGCGTGGACCGGGTTGCGAGCGGTGATGACCCGCAGCGCCGCCGCCACCAGGACAATAGAGAAGATCAGGAACAGAATTAACACGGCTTGCTCTCTATGGAGCCCGACACCTCATCGAGGCCGGGCGGTGTTCGATGTGTACGTCTCAACCCCGAACAGGTCGGCGAGGGGCAAAGCGTCCGGCGCGCACTGGCGGTGTGCCCGGCACAGCCATCTACCGATACAGCGAGTCCATCGCACGGTCGCGCGCAATCTGCGCCTCGTACTTGTCGCCGTTCGCCAACAAACGCTCCTTGGTCATCAGCAGGTCGCCGCGCTTCTC
>JAGRHX010000327.1 GCA_020444775.1 Gammaproteobacteria bacterium | reverse complement strand
AGACCATCCCGACCTTGCGCGGGAGATGGTCGATGCGGACTCCGTGCGATCGCAATCACGAGGAGTCCTCAGGTATGTGCGATAGATTTGGAAACGAGCATGTGCACGCGCTCGAGCGCCTCAAGCTGAACCGACGCACGCTGCTCAAAGGTGTAGGTGGCGGCGCCGCCGGCACCCTGGTGATGGCCTTGGGTCCGGGGCTGCTCGGTCCCGGCGCGCTCGCCGCGGGCAACACAATCACCTCCACCCATGGCACGGGCTTTTGCAACCTCAACATCTTTCTCACCCACGCGATGCAGACCGCGAAGGATGACGGTCTGACGCTGGAGTTCGTCAACACGCCCACGTTCGCCGAGCAGGTGACCTTCCTCGGCATCGGCAAGGTCGATGTCGGTTTGATGCCATACACGAGCTTCATGGCGCTCTACGATGCAGGCGCACCGGTCAAGGTCGTCGCCGGCGGTGGTATCGAGGGCTGCGTGATCGTCGCGCGGCCGGGGTTGGACAGCGCCGAGAAGCTCAAGGGCAAGACGCTTGCCACCTTCCAGCTCGACACCTTGGAAGTCATGCCCTACGACTGGCTGAAGAAGAACGGCGTCAGCTTCAAGGACGTGAAGGTGCGTTATATGGGCTCGACACCTGAGGCGGTCGAGGCCTTCAAGGCCGGCGCGGTCGACTGGATCTGCACCATCGAGCCGTACGGCACGGCCCTGCTCAACGACGTGCCGGGCTCGGTGATGCTCTCCGACGGCACCGACATCTATGGCAAGGGCTATACCGATTGCGTGCTGGCCGCGCGCGCCCCCTTGCTGAGCGACAACCGAGCCGGCCTGAAGGCCCTGATCAAGGGCATGATGAAGGCGCAGTCCATCTCCGAGACCGATCCCGATGGAACGCTGGAGAAGCTGGTCGGCACCTACTACAAGACCTCCATGGCCAACGCGAAGATCGCGAAAGCCAAGCAGCCCGCGGTGGTGGATGCGCGCGATCAGACCCAGTTCATCCTGGACAGGACCGACAGCCTGGTGGAGATGGGCTACATCAAGAAGAAGCCCGATCGTGCCGCCATCGACTGGACACCACTGGAGGAGGTGATAGCCGAGAATCCCGAGCTCCACGCGCAGCTCAAGTACAAGGCAGCGTGAGACCATGGCCAGCACCTCACGCGCCGAACTGAAGGCCGGAGGTAGTGGTGCCGGCGCCGACGGCATGGTCATGCCGTCGGTCGCCCGCCTGCGCCTGCTACCGCCGGGTGTGCAAACCCTATTGTCCAGGTTCGGCTGGACGCTTCTCTCCGTCGGCAGCTTCGCGTTGCTGTGGGAGATACTCTGGGCGGTCGGCCTTGCCGATCCCAAGCTGCTGCCGCCACCGCATGTGTTCCTCGGTGACTTCGCCGATCAGGCCAAGTTCTTCAACACCGCGCAACGCTGGCAGATCGGGGTATCCGCCAGCGCCGGACCGACACCGTGGGAGGCGGTCGGTATCACCGTCCTGTCATCGGGCATGCGGGTCTTCGCCGGGATCTTCATCGCCTCGGCCCTCGCATTGACGGTCGGTGTTTCGATCCGATACTGGGTGGCCGTGGAACGGCTGACCCTGCCGACCGTGACCTTGCTCTCGCCCGTCTCGCCAATCGCCTGGCTGCCGGTTGCGATCTTCTTGTTCGGCATCGGCAACGGTCCGGCCATCTTCATGGTCGTGATCGCGCTGTTCTTCCACATGACCATAGCCACCATCAACCACATCGATGGCGTCAACCGAAACCTCATCAACGTGGCGCGCACCATGGGCGCGAGCAAGGCGCAGATCTACCGGCATGTGATCGTACCCGCCATTCTGCCCGGCGTGTTCATGATCCTGCGGCTGAATCTGTTCGGCGCCTGGATGGTGGTGCTGATCGCCGAATCGACCGGCGTCGGCTATGGCCTGGGACAGGTCATCATGCTCGCGCGCAACACCTTCAATCCATCGCTGGTGTTCTTCTGTATCGCGCTGATCGGTCTGCTCGGCTACACCACCGATCTGCTGATGCGCCAGCTCCAGCGTCGGGTCCTGTTCTGGGTCAACGATCCCGCGGGGGTGCTACGTGGACTGTGACGAGAGCTTCGATCGATCCTCGCTTGCGGTGCATTGTGAGGGCGTGGGCAAGACCTGGGCCGCGGGAACACCCCGAGCCCACGAGGCCCTGAGCTGCATAGAGCTGTCGGTCGAGCCGGGCGAATTCGTCGTGCTGCTCGGACCCTCGGGCTGTGGCAAGAGCACCCTGCTCTATCTGATCGCGGGACTGGAGCAACAGACCGAGGGCCGGGTCAGCTACTTCGGCGCACCCGTTACCACGCCATCGCCGGACCGCAGTCTCATTTTCCAGGAGACCTCGCTGTTTCCCTGGCTCTCGGTGCTGGACAACGTCGCCTTCGGCCTGAAGATTCGCGGCGACAGCGTCGCCACCGCACGCGACGTGGCGCTGGATACACTCAAACGGGTCGGGCTCGCCGAGGCGGCGGCCAAGCGCCCGGACGAGCTCTCTGGCGGCATGCGTCAACGGGTGGCGGTGGCCCGCGCCCTGGCGATGCGACCCAAGGTGCTGCTGATGGACGAGCCGTTCGCGGCGCTGGATGTGCAGACCCGTCAGAAGATGCAGGAGTTCCTGCTCGATGTGTGGCGCGACAGCGGCGCCTCGGTGCTGTTCGTGACCCATCACATCGACGAGGCGGTGGCGCTTGCCGACCGGGTCTGCGTGTTCACCGCGCGCCCGGGCCGCATCAAGCAGATCGTCCCCATCGACATGCCGAGGCCACGTGACCCCTTCACACCGGCCAGTGAAGCGCTGCGTAAGCAGCTGACCACGCTGCTGCAGGACGAGGTCGACCGTGCTTTTCTCGAGCAGGAGGGGCTCGCGCACGCCTCCTGAGCCGTGCCCTGCCCATCCTCGAGCTCGAACATCATTCGCAAGAAGAGGACACCATGAGCACTTCGTTGATTCGAAGCCGCGCGATGATCACACGCGCTATCGATCGTGACCGGGTGGAGGAGATCGCGGACGGCGCGGTCCTGCAGGAGGACGGCGTGATTGCCGCCGTGGGCCGCTACGAGGATCTCAAGCGACGCTACCCCACCGTGCCGGTGATCGGCTCGGGTGAGGAGATCCTGCTGCCCGGTTTCGTCAACGGTCACCATCACGTCGGTCTCACCCCCGTGCAGCTCGGCTCACCCGACATGCCGCTCGAGCTCTGGTTCGTGACCCGCATGGTCGCGCGCAATCTCAATCTGTATCTGGACACGCTGTACTCGGCCTTCGAGATGATCGCCTCCGGCATCACCACGGTGCAGCACATCCATGGCTGGATGCCGGGCAAGGTCGACGAGGTCGAGGGCTATGCCGAGCAGGTGATCAAGGCCTACGAGGACATCGGTATGCGGGTCTCGTACTGCTTTGCGGTCCGCGATCAGAATCGCCTGGTGTACCAGGCCGACGAGGCATTCGTAGCCTCGCTGCCGACCCAGCTGCGTGACCCCATGAAGCGCTGGTTCGAGCGCTTCCAGATGGGGCTGGACGATGCGATGGGCATGTTCGAGCATCTGCACGCGCGACACCACAACAAGTCACGCACAAAGATCCAGCTTGCGCCGGCCAACCTGCACTGGTGCTCGGACCAGGCGCTGCGCGCGCTGTCGGATGCATCGAGCCGCTTCGATGCGCCGATGCACATGCATCTGGTGGAGACGGCGTACCAGAAGGAGTACGCGCGTCGTCGCGGTGACTGCACCGCGCTGGAATATCTGGACCGTTTCGACATGCTGACCCCGCGGCTCACGCTGGGCCACGGTGTCTGGCTCAACCAGAGCGATATCGATCGCATCGCCCAGACCGGCGTGTGCGTCTGCCACAACTGCTCGTCGAACTTCCGGCTACGTTCCGGGGTCGCCGCCTTGAACGAGTTCGAGCGCCAGGGGGTGAACACCGCGATCGGTCTGGACGAGGCGGGTATCAACGACGATCGCGACATGCTTCAGGAGATGCGTATGGTGCTGCGCGCGCATCGTGTGCCCGGCATGGACGACCAGGTCCCGACCACGCCGCAGGTCCTGCGTATGGCGACGGTGGGCGGCGCCAGGACCACGCCCTACCGCGACAGCCTGGGCACGCTCGAGGTCGGCAAGGGCGCGGACCTGTCACTCATCGACTGGCGCCAGATCTCGTATCCCTATCTGGACGAGAACACGTCGCTCGTCGACGCGGTGGTGCAACGTGCCAAGAGCGAGGGCGTGCGCATGGTGATGTGCGATGGTGAGATCATCTATCGCGACGGGGTGTTCACCAAGGTCGACCAGGCCGGGGCCTTGAAGGCGCTGCACGAGGAGCTGCAATCGGCGCTGTCCGATGACGAGGTCGAGCGACGTGAGCTGTCCAAGGCGCTGTTACCGCACGTCAAGCAGTTCTATGCCGATTACTTCGACCCGGCGCAGCATCAGCCCTTCTACAAGCCGAGCTCGCGCGTCTGAGGGTCGTCAGCGCGCGCTCGAGCGAAACGGCACGCGGCACGCGGGATGATGTCAGCCCGGTGAGTAGGACTCGAATCGACCGGTGTACTGCTTCGCCCGCGGTGTCGCGTAGCCGCCGCGCTTGGCGGTCTTGTGGCCGATGGCCGCGAGCCCCTCGAGGATCTTGACCGCACAGGTCACGCCTTCGATGACCGGGACGCCGTAGTCCGCGGTCAGCCGCATCGCCAGGTCCGACATGCCACCACAGCCGAGCACGATTGCCTCGCAACGGTCGTGGGCGAGAGTCGCCTCGATCTGTGCGCGTACCTTCTGCAAGGCGTCGCTCGCCGGATCCTCCAGGGCCAGCACCGGCACCTCCGACGCCCAGACGCCACGGCACTGACGAGAATAGCCGTAGCGGTCGGCAAGATGCTCGAGCGCGGGCACCGAGCGCGCCAGGGTCGTGACCACCGAGAAGCTGTTGGCGATCACGGCCGCGGTCTGCATCGCGGCCTGACAGATACCGATGACCGGCGCGTCGATCATCGATCGAGCGGCGTCGACGCCCGTGTCGTCGAAACAGCCGACGATAACCCCATCGACCGGCGGGTGCGCGCGGATCGCATCGAGCATGGGTGGGATGCTGAACACCTCGTCGTAGTA
>JAGRHX010000326.1 GCA_020444775.1 Gammaproteobacteria bacterium | reverse complement strand
CCACTGCGTTGGCGCAAATCCACCTGCCGGCACTTCAAGGACGCCACCGACACAGCGCAGGAATGCAGGTCCGGTCCTACCGCGCCTTCTGGTGCTCGGCATGAACGGTGTGGGCTTCGATGCGAACGCCGATTGTCCGTGTGGCAGTGGCTCGTGCTTCGGTGACTGTTGCCGGCCGCTGCTCGACGAGCAACGCGCAGCACGCACGGCGCTCGAGCTGATGCGTTCACGCTATACCGCCTATGTGTTGATGCGGCGAGATCATCTGCTGCGCACCTGGCACCCGAGCACCCGGCCGCGACTCATCCAGATGGATGCCGGCAGTCGTTGGCTGGGGCTGCGGATCGTCGCTTGCGAGGACGGCGGTGAGAACGACGCCAGCGGCACGGTGCAGTTCGTGGCCCGCTACAAGGTCGGAGGTCGCGCCTTCAGGCTCGCCGAGCGGAGCCGCTTCGTGCGCGAGGCGGGAGCCTGGCTGTACCTGGATGGGCGTGAATCGGCGAGCGGCGGACGGACGGACCGATCCTGAGCCGACGCGGTGATGGCTGACTGGTGTCGTGGCCGTCCCGATCGTGCTTGTTCAGGCGCCCGTGTCTGGCCCGGCTTGCCGTTGCCCGCGGATCAGCAGGCCGAATGCGATGCGTCCGCCGAGCACCACGGCGGCGACCCACCAGAAGGCTGCCGTCCATGCCCTGCCCGAGGCCCCGCCGGCGGCGTCCAGGCTGAAGCCGACGACCAGTGGGCCGACGAAGCCGCCGGCGTAACCGAGCATGGAGTGCACCGCCAGAGTCGCGCCGCGCCGTTCCGGCTCGGCGTACAGGGCGGTGCCAGCGGTCAGCGATGAGGAGTCCAGCCAGATGACTGCGCCATACGCGATCACCATGAAGGCCGCGACAACGTAGCCGGCTTCGGCACTGAATCCGATTGCCGCCGCGCACAGCACCGAACCCAGCATCGCCCCGCGAACGACCCGGGCACGGCCGAGCTTCAAGGACAGCTCGTTGCCCGCCACGCTCGCGAGCGTGCCGATGAGCGCCATGGCGGTCGCCACCGCGCTCGGCGCGAGCCACTGTTCGCCGCCGCCGCTGGCGACCGCCGCGAAGGCCATGAACGCGACCGCCCAGCCGCGCAAGGCGCTCATCTCGAAGGTGTGTGCCGCATAGCCGACCGCGTAGGCCATGGCCGCACGATTGCGCAGGACCGGTCGGAAGTCGAGCAGCGCGCCACGCGACACGCTCGCCGCGCGGGCGGCGGCGCGCGGCGCGAGCAGTGCGATCGAACACCAGGCAATCGCGGCCGAGCCGGCCGCGATTGCGAAGGCCTGGTCCGGACCGATGAGCGAGGCGTTCAGATCGGCGACCACGAAGGACAGCGCGCCCGCCACGCCCACGCTCGCCGCATGCCCGGCCACCGCCCGGCTCATGAGCTTGCCCTCGACCCGGTCGGCGAGCAGCTTCAAGCCCGTCATATAGGTGCCGGCCCAGCCGATTCCGGCCAGCACCCGTGCCGCGATGGCGCTCCACAGCCCGTCCACGAACAGCGCGAAGGCCGCGTGCGCGACCACGGTGGTTGCGACCCCGAACAAGTAGACCCGCTTGGGATCGATCCGATCGGTGGCGCTGACCAGCAGCGGCACCGACAGCGTGTATGCGAGATAGAAGACGCCGGTGATCCAGCCCGCTTCGCCATTGTCTATTCCCCAACGCGTCAGATATCCGGGCAGCAGGGCCGGCCAGGTGTACGCGCCGAGCTGCACCAGCACCTGGGCGGCGCACATGAGCAGCACGAGCTGCAGTGGACCGAGGCCGCGCCTTGCCGGCGGTGGGCTGGCGACGTTTGGTGACGGATCGGGTTCCGAACGGGTGGTCATTGCGGACACGGTTTCCAGAGCGGTCGAGGCAAGGCCACCGGGCTTGCGGGTCCAGACGGCGCGTGCGCACACCATCTGGCGCGCCGAGCGCCGCCGTGCGGGTCCGAGAAGGCGTGCCGGCCGACCGTGGACCGGTCCGGGGCAGTGACCGGGAGGCCGCCCGCGCGGCCGCCAGCCAGCGGTCGGTTCAGTACTGCACCCGCCGGGTCAGGGCCCCGTCCACCACCAGGTTGGTGCCGCTGATGAAGCTCGCCGCCGGGCTGGCCAGGAAGGCGACCGCGTTGGCGACCTCTTGCGGCGTGCCCATGCGGCCCATCGGGTTCTGCGCCAGGGCATTGTTGAAGAACTCGGGGTCTGCCTTGCGTCGATTGTCCCAGACGCCGCCCTCGAAGAAGATGGTTCCGGGCGAGACGGTGTTGGCGCGTATCCCTTCCCCGGCCAGCGTGCTCGACAGGCTGGAGATATAGTTGATGAGCGCGGCCTTCATCGAGTTGTAGGCGCGCACGCCGCCCCATAGCTCCAGACCCGCGGTCGAGGCGATGGCAACGATGGCCGGGCTCTTGGATTTGCGCAGATGCGGCAGCGCCGGCTCGACCGTGTTCAATGTGCCGAGCACGTCGACCTCCAACGCCGCCCGCCAGGCAGCCGCGTCCGGCGCGCCCGCCAGCGCGCTGACGTTGCAGACAACGATGTCCAGGCCCTCCAGCTCAGAGGCGGCACTGTCGACGAAGGTGGTGAGCGCCGGAGCGTCGGTGACGTCCACCGCACGGCCCAGCACACGCGGTCCGTCTTCGCGGGTCAGCATCTGCTCGGTGCTCCGCACCTGGTCGGCGTCGCGCGCGCAGAATGCGACGTTACAGCCTTCGCTCAGCAGTAGCTCGACGATGGCGCGGCCGATGCCACGAGTGCCACCGGTGACCAGGGCGCGCTTGTCGGAAAGACCCAGATCCATGACGGGAACCTCTTTACACGGTGGGTGAATGTCGGGTGGATATCTGGCGCGCGTCCAGGAGGCAGCGGCCGGGCGCACAATGGTCGCAGAAAACGCTATGCTCTCGCATCCTCGTGAGGCTGTTGCCGCGGCGGCGCCCTGGCGGTCCCGCGGTGGCAGGCGGCGCGCATTGAACTCATCCGCAGGAGGCTGCACATGCAAGCGAACGTGGGGCTTATCGGGCTGGCGGTGATGGGCCAGAACCTGGTCCTCAATCTGTGCGACCACGGTTTCACGGTGGCGGTGTTCAACCGCTCCGAATCGGTGACCCGGGCGTTCGCCGAGGGCGGCGCGAAGAACGCCGCCGTGGTGCCGTGCTATGACATCGAGGCCCTGGTGGCTGCCCTGGAACGGCCACGCCGGGTGATGATCATGGTCCGTGCCGGTAGCGCGGTGGATGCCGTGATCGAGCAGCTCCTGCCGCATCTGGACGAAGGCGACATCGTCGTTGATCTGGGCAACAGCAACTACACCGACACCGAGCGTCGCGCCGCCTGGCTGGCCGAGCGCAAGCTGCGTTTCGTCGGTTGTGGTGTCTCAGGCGGTGAGCTGGGGGCGCGTCACGGCCCGTCGATCATGCCCGGCGGCGATCCGAGCGCCTGGCCGTATCTGGAGAAGATGCTGCCGAGCATCGCCGCGGTGGTGGACGGTGAGCCCTGCTGCGCCTGGCTGGGGCGTGGAGGTGCCGGACACTACGTGAAGATGGTCCACAACGGTATCGAATACGGCGACATGCAGCTCATCGCCGAGGCCTACCAGCTCATGCACAGCGGTCTGGGCATGAGCCACGACGAGATGGCCGCCTGTTTCACGCGCTGGAATCAGGGCGAGCTCGACAGCTACCTCATCGAGATCACCGCTGACATCCTCGCTTACAAGGACGACGACGGTGAGCCGCTGGTGACCCGGATCCTGGACACCGCCGGGCAGAAGGGCACCGGCAAGTGGACTGGTATCGACGCGCTGCAGCTTGGCATTCCGGTGACCATCATCGGCGAGGCCGTGTTCGCGCGCTGTCTGTCGGCGCTGAAGACCCAGCGGGAGATCGCCGCGGGCCTGCTGTCGGGACCGGACGGACGTATCCACAGCGAGCGGGATGCATTTCTCAGCGACCTGGAAGCCGCGCTGTACGGTGCCAAGATCGCGAGCTACGCGCAGGGCTTCATGCTCTTGGACGAGGCCTCACGCGACCATGATTGGGGCCTGGACTTCGGCGCCATCGCCATGTTGTGGCGTGGTGGCTGCATCATCCGCAGTCGCTTCCTCAACCATATTCGCGACGCCTACCGGAGCGATCCAGGGCTCGCCAACCTGCTGACCGCGCCGTTCTTTGCCAGTGCCATGCAGCGTAGCGAGGGCCCCTGGCGGCGCGTGGTCGCCGCCGCGGCGCTGGCCGGGGTGCCGGTGCCAGCGCTGTCCTCGGGGCTGGCCTTCTACGATGGCTACCGATCCGCGACCCTGCCGGCCAACCTGTTGCAGGCGCAGCGAGACTATTTCGGCGCGCACACCTATGAGCGTGTGGACAAGCCGCGTGGCGAATATTTCCACACCAACTGGACTGGCGAGGGCGGCGACGTCAGCTCCAGCACCTACAACACCTGAGCATGATGGTCCCTGAACGAGCGGCCCGGAGCGCAGGTTGACAGTTTCGAATCGATGACGACGCGGAGCGGCCAGGGCCGCGACGCGCCAGCCACTGCGGCCGCGACGGCCGGTGATGGCACGGCCCGCGAGCTTGAGGCTGCCCGGGCGGAGCCAGCCCAGGTCGGGACTGCACTGTCACGGGCCCTGATCCTGATGACCGTGTCGACCTGCACGATGCTGTATGCGCTGACGCTGACCATCGTCAACGTCGCATTACCACAGCTGCAGGGGGCCCTTTCGGCAACCCCGGACCAGGTGGCCTGGGTGGTCACCTTGAACGTGGTCGCGACTGCGGTGGTCACGCCGATGACCGGCTGGATGGTGGCCCGGGTCGGTCAGCGGCGCCTGATGATCGGGGCGATCATCGGCTTCAGCATCTCCTCGCTGCTGTGCGCTACCGCCAATTCGCTGGTGCCACTGCTCGTCTATCGCATCGCGCAGGGTGCCTTTGGCGCGCCGCTGGTGCCGATGGCGCAGGCGATCATCGTCGCCACCTATCCGCAGGAGAAGCGGGCCATGGCGCAGGGCCTGTTCGGCATGTCGGTGGTGATCGGTCCGGCCATCGCACCGGCCCTGGGCGGCTATCTCGCCGAGCAATACAACTGGCGCTGGATCTTCCTGCTCATCCTGCCACTTTGTCTGCTGGCGCTGCTGCTGGTGTTTGCCTTCATCAAGGACGGCGGCCGGCGCGAGGGCGTCAAGCTCGACTGGACCGGGTTCATCTCGCTGTCGCTGAGCGTGACCTGCCTGCAGCTGCTGATGGACCGCGGTGAGCGTCTGGACTGGTTCGAGTCCACCGAGATCGTCCTGCTCGCCAGCGCCATGGCGCTGAGCGCCTATGTGTTCCTGGTGCACACCTTCACCACTGAACGACCCTTCGTCAGTCCGCGGCTGTTCCTGGATCGGAACTTCAGCGTCGGTCTGCTGCTGGTGTTCGTCTACGGCATGCTCAACATCACCCCGACGGTGCTGTTTCCGCCGATGCTACAGCATCTCAAGGGCTATCCTGATTCACTAATCGGGCTGCTGCTGGCGATGCGGGGTGCCGGGATGGTGATCGGTTTCTTCATCGCCGGCCGCATGGGCAGGTTGGATCCGCGTATCGGACTGGTGCTCGGCCTCGGCACGGTCGGTTTCAGCGGCTGGCGAATGGCCGCCTTCGAGTTCGGCACCGACCCTTTCGAGGTCGGAATGGTTGGTGTTCTGCAGGGTATCGGCTGCGGGGTGATGTGGGTGCCGCTGTCGATGGTGACCTTCGCCACCCTGCGGCCGGCGCTGCTGCCGGACGCTTCGGCGATCTTCAATCTATTGCGGAATCTGGGCAGCAGCATCTTCATCGCGGCCTGCGTGATGGCGATCGTGCGTACCGGCAAGATCAACTACGCCGAGCTGACCGAGAACGTCAGCCCGTTCAACGAGGCCCTGGGCTTCAATCAGGTGACCGGGCTGTGGAGCACCGAGAGCCTCACGGGGCTGGCGGCGATCAGCGGGGAGATCCTGCGTCAGGCCAGCATGATCGGATATGAGAATGCGTTCTTGATGTATACGATGGTGTGTGTGGCCGCGGTGCCCTTCCTGCTGTTCGTCAGGATCAAGCGTCGGGAGTGAGCCGGTCGTCGCACGCAGCATCGTCAGCGGCCGGGCGGGTACTGGCTTCGGGCCTGCGCGCGCGCCCTGTACAAGCGCTGCATGCGCTCGCTGGATCCGCCGCGATCGGGATGGATGCGTGCGGCGAGCTGGCGGAAACGCGCCTCTACGATTGCCAGCGAACGGGGCGGACCGGCCTCGAACTCGAGGACCTCCCACCATGGTCGGACCGGCTCCAGGCGTTCGCGATGGGATCGCTCGTGCCGGCGAGGCGCGGTGGCATCGCGGGTGGTTGTGGGGGGCGGGGGCGGTGCCGACGTGACAAGCGGCGCCCGCCACGGGTGGAGCAGGCTTCGGTGCAATCGCGCGAGCTGTGCCAGCCAGTGGTTCATCGAACGGCTTCGCGAAGGTGCGGTCTTCTCGCCGCGTGCAGGGACCCGGCACGTGGCCGGGACTATACTCGCGGCCTCTGGCCTGTTCAACACGTCATGTGGGGCCAGCCAGTTGCCAGATGTACAAGATCTTGTGGTCTCAGTCAGACGCAGCACGAACGTCATCGGTGCATGGGCTGCCTGGCGGACGCCAACGCTGGGGGCAGCGGTGCCGCCCGGTCGAGGGCGTTGGACCGGTATCATCGTCGCCAATCGTCGGAGGAATGCAGGCACATGAGTGAGCTCGACGCGGAATGCATGGCCCGTTATGTGGCCTTCACCCAAGGTGTGCAGCCGAGCGAAGCAGAGCGCGCGCGGCTGTTGGCGGTCGCCGGCGCGGTGCGTCGTGTGCTGTCGGTGGTCGCGGCGGATTCATTGTTCGATACCGAGCCTGCGAACCTGGACTGCGTGCTCCGGGATCTGGCCGGACCGGAACCCGAGGTGGCGGTTGCTGACTGTCGCGCGCAGCCGGTCGTGGTTACAGCCGAGTCTGGTGAACTGAGCTCGATGTCGTTGGTCGAGCTGGCGCAGCGCATCGCCGTCGGTGACTGTTCGAGTGAAGAGGCGACCCAAGCCTGCATCGAGCGCATCGAACGCCTGCAGCCGAGTCTGAACTGCTTCATCTCCTTCGACCCCGACGGCGCGCTGGAGCAGGCCCGCGAGGCCGATCGGCGGCGCAGCGCGGGCGAACCGCTGGGACCACTGCACGGCGTGCCACTCGCCCACAAGGACATGTTCTATCGCGAGGGGGTGGTCACGACCTGTGGCTCGAAGATCCGTGCCGACTTCCGCCCCGACCGCAGCGCCACGGTGCTCGAACGACTGCGTACGGCCGGCGCCCTGCATCTGGGCGGGCTGAACATGGCCGAATTCGCCAGCGGGCCGACCGGCCACAACGCGCACTATGGCGCCTGTCGCAACCCCTGGAACACCGATTTCATCACCGGTGGCTCGTCCAGCGGGTCGGGCAGCGCGGTGGCGGCGCGGCTGGTCCATGGCGCCCTCGGCTCCGACACCGGTGGATCGGTGCGCCTGCCGGCGGCCGCCTGTGGACTGTTCGGCATGAAGGGCACCCAGACCCGGGTCAGCCGCTACGGCTGCATGGGGCTATCGTTCTCAATGGACAACATCGGTCCATTGACACGCACCACGCGCGACTGCGCGCGGCTGTTTCAACTGATAGCGGGACACGATCCGAACGACCCCACGTCGAGCCGCATGCCGGTGCCGGACTACGAGTCGATGACCATTGACGCCGATCTGGAGGGGTTGCGTATCGGCGTACCCGGCAACTACTTCTGCGACGACCTGGACGACTGCGTATCGAAGGTGGTGGCGGCGTCGCTACAGCGTCTGCAAGCGGCCGGCGCGACCCTGGTCGAGGTAGAGCTGCCCTTCGCCGAGACCATCGGCGGCCTTGGCACCGCCATCTCCGGCACCGAGGCGCTGGCCCTGCATCGGGCCTGGCTGCGTGATCGACCTCATGACTACGGGCCACAGGTTCGGGCTCGATACATGATGAACCTGGGTATCCCGGCAGCGGACTATCTGGCGGTGGTCCAGGCCAGACCGCGGGTCATCCAGGGCTTCGTCGAGAAGGTGTTCGGTGCTTGCGACGTGCTGCATTGTCCGGTCTTTCCGTTCGCGCTGCCGACCATCGCCGCCACCGATGTCGAGGATCAGCAGGGTTTCGAGCAGCTGCTGGCCGCGACCACCCGCTTGACCCGGCCGCTCAACTTCCTCGGACTGCCGGCGCTCAGCGTGCCCGGTGGCTTCTGCGCCAACGGTCTTCCGGTCGGTCTGCAGCTGGTCGGGCGACCGTACTCGGAGGCGACCCTGTTCCGTGCCGGCGCCGCCTACGAGGCGATCAGCGGGTGCGCGCAATGGGCGCCGGATATTTGATGTAGGGTGTGCGGGCGCCGCCTGGTGCCATCTGACCGCGCCGTACTTCGATGGCGGGGCGATCCAAGGGACGATGAGGGGAGGATGAGTTCATGCAAGCTGGCCCGATGCGAACCGGTGTCGTCTATCCACAGATCGAGCTGAACGGGGATCCGAAGGCGGTCAAGGCCTTCGCGCAGGCGGCCGAATCCCTCGGTTACGACCATCTTGTCATCTACGACCACGTGCTGGGGGCTGACCACGCCGGTCGCAATCCCAGGCTTCAGGGCCCCTACACCGACAAGGACCCGTTTCACGAGCCGTTCGTCACCTTCGGTTATCTGGCCGGCATCACCGAGCGTCTGGAGCTGGTCACCGGGGTCATCATCCTGCCGCAGCGCCAGACCGCGCTGGTTGCCAAGCAGGCCGCGGACATCGATCTGTTCTCCGGCGGCCGGCTGCGCCTCGGCGTTGGTATCGGCTGGAACTGGGTCGAGTTCGACGCCCTGGAGGTGAGCGCCCACTTCTCGCGACGCGGACGTCGCGAGGAGGCGCAGATCGATCTGATGAGAAAGCTCTGGAGCGAGCCGTTGGTCAGCTACGAGGATCGCGACCACCGTATCGTGCGAGCCGGCATCCTGCCCAGGCCCGGTCGGCAGATCCCGATCTGGCTGGGCGGGTCCTCAGAGGCCGCTTTCGACCGTGCCGCGCGTATTGGCGACGGCTTCCTGTTCTCCGGTCGTACCCAGGACAAGGCCATCGAAATCAAGCGCTCCATGGAAGAGCGGTTGCGCGGCCACGGGCGTGACCCGGGGCGGTTCGGATTCGAATCGATACAGCGGTTCAACCGTGGCAGGGAAGAATGGAAGCGGGATATCGAGGCCTGGCGGCAGGCCGGCGGTAGTCACATCTCGGTGGATACGATGGGCTGTGGCTTCACCCATGTCGACCAGCACGTCGAGGCGATCGGTCAGTGGCGTGAGGTGTATCGGTCGGTGGCGGGCTGAGCCGCGTCGAGTGGCCGGCAGCGGGAGACAAAGGATGCATCGGATCGAATCGGTCAGCGCCATCACCCTGGGCACCCACGATATGGCTCGGGCGGTGCGCTTCTACAGATCGCTGGGATTCGAGTTGCACTACGGCGGGGAGACGGCCGAGTTCACCAGCTTCAGCGCCGGCAGTGGCTATCTGAATCTCACCGCGCAGAACCGTGAACGGCAATGGTCCTGGTGGGGTCGGGCGATCTTTCATGTCTCGGACGTGGACGCGGTATATGCCGCGGCGATTGCCGCCGGCTATCAACCGCAGATGGCGCCGAGCGACGCGCGCTGGGGCGAACGATACTTCCATATCGTCGATCCGGACGGACACGAGCTGAGCTTTGCCAGACCATTGGGCTGAGCAGGTGGCTGGCGGCGTCGGGTGGTGGTGGTGAGCAGCCGTGGCTACCAGCGTATTGCCGTAATCGGTGCAGGCGTCATTGGAGTCACCACGGCCTATGCCCTGGCTCGGCGCGGCTACGCGGTGACCGTGTACGAGCGTCAGCGTTACAGCGCGATGGAGACCTCGTACGCCAACGGCGGACAGATCTCGGCGTGCCACACCGAGGCCTGGAATCATGTCGGCACGATCCTCAAGGGCTTGCGTTGGCTGTGCAGAGCGGATGCGCCGCTGCGTCTGAATCCGTGGCCAGGCTGGCACAAGTACAGCTGGCTCGCCGAATTCCTCGCCAATGTGCGCAACTACGAGGCGCATACCGTGGCCCTGACACGCCTCGCCATCGAGTCGCGTGAGCACCTGCACGAGATCGCCCGACGCGAAGGTATCGCCTTCGATCTGGAACCTCGTGGCATCTTGCACCTGTACCGGCAACGCGAGGCGTTCGAGCACGCGCTGCGGGTCAACGAGCTGTTGCGGCGGGGCGGACTGGAGCGATACCCGGTGTCGGCGGAGGATATGCAGGGTATGGAGCCGGCCTTGCGCGGTGACTTCCATGGCGGTCTCTACACGCCATCGGATTCCAGCGGCGACATCCATCGCTTCACTCGCGGACTGGCCGATGTCTGCGCGCGTCTGGGCGTCGAGTTTCGATTCGATACACAGATCTCGGCGCTGCTCGCCGAGGGCGGGTGTTTTCGCGTCCGCGAGCATCCGGTCCTTGATCCTTCGCGCCCAGAGCCTGCGCGCACGGATTGTTCGAGCATGGATCAGGACGGGTCTGGCTTCGATGCCGTGGTCGTGTGCGCAGGGGTGCACAGCCGGCGTTTCGCGCGGCAGCTCGGCGATCGGGTCAACGTCTATCCGGTCAAGGGCTACAGCATCACCGTGGCTTTGGACGACGCGGTCAGCCGCGCCGCCGCGCCCCGGGTCAGCCTGCTCGACGACGAGGCACGGATCGTCAGCAGTCGCTTGGGCGACGCTCGGCTGCGGGTCGCCGGCACCGCCGAGCTCGACGGCTTCAATCTGGACATCCGGGCGCGGCGCACCGCACCGCTGCTGCGATGGGTGCGGGACCTGTTCCCCGAGGTGGCCACCGAGACGGCGATTCCATGGTGCGGGTTGCGGCCGATGATGCCCGGCATGCTGCCGCGGGTCGGGCCGGGCCGGCGCCCCGGGGTGTTCTACAACACCGGACACGGTCATCTGGGCTGGACCTTGTGCGCGGCCACCGCCGAAGCCGTTGCCCGGGCGATCCACGCCGCGGACTCTGGCCACGGCTGACACGACCCGGCCCGCTGCGGACCCGTGACGAGCCGGGGCCGCTAGATGAAGCCCGGATGGATTGGCGCCGGATCTCCTCAGGAGAACAGCAGCCGCACCCGCGAAACCAACGGTGCGAGCGTCTGCTCGGTGGCGACCGCGGCTCGGAAGCGCTCGTTGAGGGTGTCCGCGGCGGCCCTGTCGTCGACCTGCTCCAGAGGCAGCTCGACCTCGGCTTCGATGGAGCCGGCGATGTAGTGCAGGGTGATGCGTCGTGGCGTCGGCAGCTCGGCCCAGGCCGTCTCCAGCAGCGCGACGACCTGCTCGCGCGGTGGTAACCGGTTGGTCTTGAAGGAGCGTTGATCGTCCTCGATGTCGGCATGCACCGTGACGTCGTCCACGTCGTCGACATGACGGATGAGCTGACGACGAACCAGCTCGCTGACGTGATGCGCCTCTGATGCGCTGACCCGGGGGTCCTGCAGATTGATGTGGACGTCGACCAGCGCGCGCCCGGCCATCTGTCGGGTCCGCAGCATGTGCAGATCCTCGACGCCTTCCACGGCCAGGATCTGACCCTTGATCTCGGAGACCCGGTCCTTGCCCAGACCGGTATCGATGAGCTCGCTCATGCTCTCGCGAGCCAGGTTCCAGCCGACCCGCGCGACCATCCACGCGACCACGATCGCGGCGATCGCGTCCAGATAGTTCAGACCCAGCATGGTCCCGGACACGCCGATGATGACGATGATCGAGGAGAAGGCGTCCGTCCTGCTGTGCCAGGCGTTGGCGCGTAGCATCTTCGATTTGAGTGCCCGCGCGGTAACCATCGTGTAGTGATAGATGGCTTCCTTGCTCAGCACCGAGATCGCGGCGATGACCAGCGCCGCGACTCCAGGCTGCATCAGCATCTCGGGGTGGAACAGGTTCAGGGCCGCGTCGTAGCCGATGCCGGCGCTGACCAGGATCAGCGATAGCCCCAGGCCCGCGGTAGCCACGGTCTCGATTCGCCCGTGGCCGTACGGGTGCTCCGCATCGGGATTGGAGTCGGCATGCTTGGCGGCGAGGATCACGCCGATGTCGGTGACCAGATCCGACAAGGAGTGCACGCCATCGGCAATCAGCGCCTCCGAGTGCCACAGCCAACCGCCGATGATCTTCGCCACGCCCAGCGCCAGGTCGACCACCGAGCCCACCAGGGTGACCTTGCGGATCTGCCGATAACGGGCCTGCTCGGCGCTCAGCGTCGCGGCGTCGACACCGCTTCGGCCGCTGTCTGCGAATGGGGGGGCGAATGAGGTGCCGCTGGAATCGGCCGCACTGGTGGGCGATTCATCCGGCCCGGGCCCGGTGGCCGAGCCTCGAGCGGTGCTGCTGAATTGACGAGGCGCGGTCACGGGATCGGACTCCGTGCGGGTGACTGGGGAATTCGATGGCGCGGTCGTGCTGCCACGGTTTGCGTGGATCATACTCGCTTGGCCGCCTCGAACCTCGATGGGCGCTCGGGACGAGCTGACGGCGCTCAATCTCATCGGCCGATGGAGTCAGGTTTGCGCAGGCAGGGCAAGTCGCTATCATGGCCCGCTGGTAGTTGGCGCCGGTCACTCCCGGCCCCATGGTGGTTGCGTCCACTGGGAATCCCGGGCCTGACGACGCGTCGGCAACGAGGGGCTCCGAGCTCGTTGCTCACGATCTCACCCGGGTATCACGCCTGTCCGGCGGATCGAGCATCCGGACGGTGAGAAGCAGCCACCCGACTCCAGACGACAGCCATTACAAGAGCACCATCGGGCGCGGTCAGCCTGACCGCAACCGGCCCGCCAGGTGCTCGACAGATTTGGTTTCCGATTGCAACGGGAGGATTACATGACATTGAAGAAGGCCACCATCAACAGGGCCGTGGTCTCGCTGACCGCCGGCCTGGCACTCGCCTGGACCGGTGTCGCCGGCGCGGCCGACGTGAACATGCCCAAGCGGATCTCATGGACCGCTTATGGCACCACCTCGTCCGGCTATGCGCAGTCGGTCGGCATCGGCCAGATGCTGAAGGCCAAGTACGACGTGGACCTGCGCATCATTCCGGGCAAGAACGACGTGTCACGCATGGCGCCGCTGCGTGTCGGCCAGTCGGAGCTGTGCGCCTGCGGTATCGCCGCGTACTTCGCCCAGGAAGGCGTGTTCATGTTCGCGGACAAGAAGTGGGGTCCGCAGCGCCTGTACAACCTGTTCAACAACATCGGCCGCAACGGCCAACAGGGCGTGGCCGCCGGTGACGCCGGTATCAAGTCCATCAAGGATTTGAAGGGCAAGCGGATCACCTGGGTCAAGGGTGCGCCGGCCTTGAACACCAATATGACGGCCTTCCTGGCCTTCGGTGGGCTGACCTGGGACGATGTCACCAAGATCGAGGTCCCGGGCTGGAAGCAGTCGGCCGAGGCGGTGATCAACGGTCAGGCCGACGTGACCTGGGGCAGCACCGTGTCGACCGCCTACAACCAGCTTGCGGCCTCGCCACGTGGTCTGCACTGGGTGTCGTTGCCACACGGTGACAAGGCGGCGTGGGAACGGGCTCGCGCCATAGCGCCGCACTGGTCGCCGGCGATGGTCGAGGTCGGTGTCAGCATCGAGCAGAACGAGAGCGGCAAGGTGCCCCACGAGGGTATGAACTACCCGTACCCGGTCTTCGTCGGTATGCCCGACACCACCAACGATCTGGCCTATGGTCTGACCAGGGCGGTGATGGACAACTACGAGGACATCAAGGAATCCGGTCCGAGCATGGACGGCTACCAGCTCTCCGCGCAGAACCTCGAGTGGATCTTTCCCTACCACGAAGGCTCCATCGCCTACTACAAGGAGAAGGGCGTGTGGACCGACGCGATGCAAAAGCACAACGACATGCTGATCAAGCGCCAGGACGTGCTGGCCGATGCCTGGAAGAGCATGGAGGGCAAGAGCGTGTCCGACGACGACTTCGAGAAGGAATGGCTGAAGGTGCGTGCCGCCGCTCTGGAAGCGGCCGGTATGCCGGTGCCGTTCCGCGAGTAGGTCCTGCTGCCGCGTATCGACCGGTCGGAGCGGTGAGCCGATGCCGCGCCGAGAGTCGATGATCTGATGTTCGACGTCGAAACGGACACACACGGGCCCGGCGAATGCTCGCCGGGCCCGTGTGTGTGTTCCGGCGCGTGCGTCCCTGCGTGAGAGACCCCTGCGTGAGAGATCAACGTGGCTCAATTGGATACTGACGAGGCGATGGCCGCCTCCGCCAAGGCGGAGATCTCCCGGTACCGCCTGCTGCCGACCTACGCCCGGGTGTGGCTGATCGCCGCGGCGATGCTCTCGGTGTTCGCATCCGTGTACATCATCTTCGGTCTGGGAAACGTTTTTGGCACCTATGTGCCGCTGGAGACCGAGTACTTCTATTTCATGCTGGCGCTGCTGCTGCCGCTGCCGTTCGTGGTGTATCCGCTCACCCCACGCAGCCAGGAGCATCTGCCCTGGTACGACCTGCTGCTGTCCTTGCTGGCGATGGCCGTGGCGGCGTATTTCTGCATCATGGGCAACGAGATCCTGGACGACGGTTGGGAGTACGATGCCCCGCAGCACGCCCTGGTGCTGGCCTTTGTTCTCTGGGCCCTGGTCCTGGAGGCAACCCGCCGGGCCGGCGGCAACGCGATCTTCGTGGTCTGTCTGCTGGTTTCGATCTATCCGATCTTCGCCAACCTCGCCCCCGGCTTCCTGGCCGGTGACCCGATCCCGGCCGCGGTCACCGCCGGGTTCCACATGTTCGGCACCGAGAGCATGCT
>JAGRHX010000325.1:1656-5116 GCA_020444775.1 Gammaproteobacteria bacterium | reverse complement strand
GTTCATCGATCTGGACCGGTTCAAGTACATCAACGACACCCTCGGTCACGACGTTGGCGACCGTCTGCTGATGACGGTCGCGCGCCGGCTACGTGGCTCGCTGCGTGAATCGGATACGGTTGCCAGGCTCGGTGGCGACGAGTTCGCGGTGGTCCTGGAGGGCATCTCGCGTCCCGAGGAGGCGATTATGGTCGGCGAGAAGCTGCGCCATGCCGTCTCCAGACCCTATCGGATCGATGGTCATCAGGTGTTCACCTCACCGAGCATCGGTCTGAGCTTCTTTCCCGACGACGCGAGCAGCGTCGACGGGCTGCGCAAGTGCGCGGACCTTGCAATGTATCGGGCAAAATCAGTCGGTCGCGACCGCCTCGAGCGCTATGACCCGAAGCTGTCTCGCGGTGAGCGTTCGACCGTGGCGCTGATTGACGAGGTCGAGAGCGCGCTGGGCAAAGGCCAGTTCCTGCTCCACTACGCACCCGTCTACTCGACCGGTAGCGATTGTGTCGACGGTTTCGAGGCGCTGCTGCGTTGGGATCATCCCAGCCACGGCCTGCTAAGCCCCGATCAGTTCATGAGTGCGGTCGACGATGCGGGTCTGAATAGCAGGCTGACCGCGGAGGTGCTGCGCAAGGCCTGCGTGCAGATGGCTGCGCTATCTAAGCGGACGGAACGGCGGCTGCGAGTCGCGCTGGACGTGCCGGGCACACAGCTCGGCGAGGACGGCTTCATGTCCGCCATCGCCAACGCCCTGCGCGCCTCGGCCCTTCCACCGGAGCAGCTCGAGCTGGAACTGGCCGAGGCCGACCTGCTCCAGGACTACGACCTCATCGTCCGTCGCCTGGCGGGACTGCGCGCGGCCAACATCGGCATCTGCATCTCCGAGTTCGGCACCGGCTATTCATCGCTGGGCAGACTGCATCGTCTACCGGCCACCAAGCTGAAGCTGAGCGGATCCTTCATGAACGGCCTGCCCTTCGATCAAGACAACCGCAAGTTCCTCTGCGCGATGGCCTCCATGACCGACACGCTGGGCCTGGCGCTCGCAGTGGAGGACGTCGATACCAGCGAGCAGGCACGCTACCTCAAGCAAGCCGGCTGCGCCTACATGCAGGGCCGGCATATCGGCCTGCCCGACACCGCAAAGTCGATACTCGCCGCACGCCAGGTGTAGTGCTGCACCTGAGCATGTCCACCGACCGCGCGCTGCGCGCCTGGCGGGCGCTTCTACAGCCTACTTCTGGTAATAAGCGCTGACCGTGTCCCAGGCGACCCGCTGCAGGAAGTCCGCGTTCACCTTGTCAATCTCACCGTAGTAGTCATACGGGTTACCGACCGGAGACACGGCGTAGATGCTCGCGAACACGGTGCACGCTGCCAGATAGGTGCCGAGCAGGCTCGGGTGACTGCCGTCGAAGGCTTTGTGCAGCTTGATCTCAGGCTTGCGCCGGTAGGCCTCTTCGAAGGCGAGACCGACCGGAATCACCAGCGCGCCGTTTGCGTTGCCGACCTCCGTGTAGATCTCCGAGAGCTTCGCCGTCATGGCCGGATCGACCCGCTTGTGCGGCGCGACGTACGCATGCGTCATGTACAGCGCCGGCTCACCGCCCGCATCGACAATCTTCCGGGTGAATTCCGCAACGGTCTGTTGGAACCTCGGCGGACGCTTCTTCGACCAACCCAGGGCGCTGCCGCCTTGCAAGATGACGACCTGGAAAGGCTCGGCCACGCGCAGCTTGCCGGGCTCCAGGTAGCTGTCCAGGTCATGGTCGAACAGCGCCGCGCCACTGATGGTGGCCGATTTGTACTTGAGCTCGCTCGCCGCACGAAGCTCGGCCGCCTCGACCATACGCCGCACGTGGTTGTGCAAGCTGTCGCCGTAGTAGAGATAGCTATTGCCGACAAACAGCAGGTGGGTCGGCTTGTCCACCCCGAGTCTGGTGACCACCGGTTTCGGCGCATCGGCCGTCGCGGAGGTCGCCAGCATCAGCACGCCTGCCAGCGATGCCACGGCCGTGATCGACATCTTCAAGACCAGCCTTCGCATCATGACTCCTTTGCGGGGCGTGAGCATCCCCCACCATTGATGTCATGCTCCACGGTACCTCTGCATGAATGCAAGTCATGGAGAGATTCCTGCAATGCAATACCGGACCGTAAGTTGACGCCACGCAGGCCGCTGTAAAGATTCAGTGCAGCATGCGTTGCAGGAGTGACAGGGCCATGAACACACGGGACTCTGGCGAACAGGTGGTTCTGGTGCTGCAGGGCGGTGGCGCCCTCGGCGCCTATCAAGCGGGCGCCACGAAGGCCCTGCACGATCGCGCCATCGACTGCGATTGGGTCACGGGCATATCGATTGGCGCAATCAACGCGGCCCTGATCGCCGGCAATCCGCCTGAACGACGCGTCGAGCGCCTGCGCGCCTTCTGGGAACGGGTCAGCACCGGCGGCGCGGAGCCATTGTTCGCCGGCGAGCTGTTGCCCCGCGCGCTGCGCAACGAGCTGAGCGCGGCCGCCACCACACTCACGGGCATCCCCGGCTTCTTCAGCCCGCGCATGCCGCCGGCCGCATTCATGCCCGCCGGCACCCCCGGCGCCAGCAGCTTCTACGACACCTCCGAGCTGCGCAGCACGTTGTCGGAGCTCGTTGACTTCGAGCTCGTCAACCACGGTCCCGTACGTCTGAGCGTCGGCGCGGTCAACGTTCGAACCGGCAACATGACCTGGTTCGATAGCGCCGAGCGCCCCATCGGCGTAGAGCACATCATGGCATCCGGCGCGCTACCGCCTGGATTTCCGGCCGTGGAGATCGATGGCGAACCGTACTGGGATGGTGGCCTGGTATCGAATACGCCGTTGCAGTTCGTGCTCGACGAGCGCTTGCCCGACGAAGACCTGTGTGTCTTCCAGATCGATCTATTCAGTGCGCGTGGCGTGTTGCCTGACTCCGTGTGGGCGACCGAAGCACGCATCAAGGACATCCGCTACTCCAGTCGTACACGTCTCAACACCGACGTGCTACGCCGGCTGCATCAGCTCAGGGCCTGCGCGCGACGTCTGTACCAGAAGTTGCCCGCGGAGCTGCGCGACGACCCCGATGCGCTGGCCCTGGTGCCGGATCGACCGGCGCCGCGCATCACCATTGCCCACCTCATCTACAGACAGCGCGGGTTCGAGCATCAATCCAAGGACTACGAGTTCTCGCGCCGCTCGATGCTCGAGCATTGGCAAGCAGGTCACGATGATGTCGAAGCGACACTGAGTCACCCGACATGGCAATCCCGTCACGACGACCTGACGAACGTGCAGGTATACGACCTCACGCCCAAGCCAACGGACTGAGCCCCGACCTGTCCGACTACGAGGTGGTTCCGGACACGAGATCTCATATCGGGCACCTTGCTCCGGCCCGTCATCCACAGCGTCTCAAACAATCGATTCGCCAGAGACAGGCCGATTC
>JAGRHX010000325.1:0-1648 GCA_020444775.1 Gammaproteobacteria bacterium | reverse complement strand
CCAGAGATAGGGGCTCTCGCCGATGTGTACGAATCGACACCTCATCGCAAGCCTGGGGTAAGGCCAGGCACGTAGGCTCTTGACACATTGTTGGCGACGCGGAGGATTTCCCCATGACCCTGGATGGAAAGGTTTGTATCGTCACTGGCGCCGCGCGTGGTATCGGAGCGGCGATCGCGAAGCGCTTCGTCGAGTCGGGAGGCAGGGTCGCAATCGCCGATCTGCGTCTCGATGCGGCCAAGGACCAGGCGGCCCGACTCAACGAGCTCAGCCCCGGAAACGCACTGGCGGTGGAGATGGACGTCACCGACGAGCGGCAGGTCAACCAGGGCGTTCAGCGCGTCATCGACGCATGGTCCCATCTGGACGTGTTGGTCTCCAACGCCGGCATACAGATCGTGCACGAGCTCCAGGACTTCCCCTACGAGGAATGGAAACGCCTGCTCGCCATCCACCTGGATGGCGCGTTCTTGACCAGCAAGGCGTGTATTCCTCATCTGTATCGCAATCGCGGCGGGTCGATCATCTTCATGGGCTCGGTGCACTCCAAGGCGGCCTCGCCCTTGAAGGCGGCATATGTCACCGCCAAGCACGGTTTGCTGGGCCTGGCGCGAGTCATTGCCAGGGAAGGTGCCAGCCATGGCGTGCGTGCCAACGTCATCTGCCCGGGCTTTGTGGATACCCCGTTGGTGCAAAAGCAGATCCCCGAGCAGGCGCGGGCACTGGGGATCTCCGAGGACGAGGTGGTCAACACGGTCATGCTCGGCGAAACCGTGGACCGGCAGTTCACGACCGTCGAGGATGTGGCCGAGGTGGCTCACCTGTTCGCAGCCTTTCCGAGCAACGCGCTGACCGGCCAATCGCTGCTCGTCAGCCACGGCTGGGTCATGCAGTAACGGGCAGAGGTCGAGGCCAGCCCTGATGTGGCGTGCTGAGTCGCGGCCTCGAGGCCGCGAAACCGCACGCTCCGGACACCTGCTGGCGGTCTCGGTCGACCTCATACCCCACTCAGACGTCGTCGACGCTCAGCGGTCGCGGTCGCCAGCAAGATCCGATGCCGAATCGCGAAGCAGCCTCGACATCACGGAACGCCAGCATCATCGTGCTCGGTGACTTGAGGCCGAGACGCAGCAGGTTCTCGGTGGGCTCGCAGCCGAACAGATCGTGACAGCAGAGCTCGAGTCCCACACCACGCATGATCTCGCGAAGGTCATCCCCGAACACCCAGTCGGTGGCGTTCTCCGCATACCAGGCGTCACTGCGCGCTCGGGGGGAGGCGCGGTCCTCGGCGGTCGAGCAGGTCGGTTGACCGGACACGCAATGGGTGGTGACGAGCAGCACGCCGGACCGCTTCAGACAGCGATGCAGCTCCTGCAACGCCGGGCGGTAGTCGCTCACGAAGGGCAGCACGTTGTTACAAGCGATCACGTCAAAGCTCTGATCGGCGAACGGCATCCGACAGACATCGGCGGCGACGAAGCGGTCCGGCGCGACCAACGCGGCGTGGTGCTGGAGACGGCGGATGTCGATGGCGGTATAGCGCGCGGCCCCGAACAGGTGGTCCGGGACCATTCGCTCGGTGGCGATCCGTCCGGGGCCGATCTCCAGCACCTGGTCACCGTCGGTCAGGGCCTGTGTCAGCACCGTT
>JAGRHX010000324.1 GCA_020444775.1 Gammaproteobacteria bacterium | reverse complement strand
AGGCGGTGAAGATCCTCATGAACTCCTTCTATGGTGTGCTCGGCGCCAACGGCTGTCGTTTCCACGACGCACGGCTGGCGAGCAGCATCACGTTGCGCGGTCACGAGATCATCCAACGCAGCCGCGAGCAGATCGAAGCCCACGGCTACAAGGTGATCTACGGCGATACCGATTCCCTGTTCGTGCTGCTCGGACCGGGGTACCAGACACCTCAGGCCCGCGCCATCGGCACCCGTCTCGCGCGCGCGCTCAACGATTGGTGGCGCCAGACACTGGCCCGCGAGCTGTCGTTGCACTCGCATCTGGAGATCGAGTTCGAGACCCATTTCGCCCGCTTCCTGATGCCCACGGTGCGCGGCGAGCAGACCGGCAGCAAGAAGCGCTACGCCGGTCTGGTCCGAGAGGGCAATGAAGAGAGGCTGGTGTTCAAGGGTCTGGAGAGCGTACGCACCGACTGGACGCCGCTCGCGCGCGAGTTCCAGCGCGAGCTGTACAGACGCATCTTCAACTCGGAACCGTACGAGCAGTTCATCCAGCAGACCCTGGAACGAATGCTGAGCGGAGAGCTCGACCACGCGCTGGTCTACAGCAAACGACTGCGCCGACGGGTGCAGGACTACAGCCGCAACGTGCCGCCCCATGTCCAGGCCGCTCGCAAGCTGGGCATACCGGTCAAATGGGTGCGTTACATCATCACCAGCAATGGTCCCGAGCCGATACGTGAGGGCCTGCCGCTACCACGCCCCGACTACGAGCACTACCGGGATCGGCAACTCGCGCCCGCCGCCGATGGCATCCTCCATTTCCTGGATTCGAGCTTCGACGCCATCACCGATGCACAGATGAGCATGTTCTGAACACATCGACCACCGCGGCCCTGGCGCCATCAAGGTAATCTCAACCGTGCTGCGGCTGCATGGGCGCATCCGCCGACGCGTCCAGCGTCCGCGCCGGTCGATCGCGCCAGGCCAGCATCCGGTATAGAGCCGGCACCATGATCAGGGAAACCAGCGTCGAGAAGCTCAGGCCCCACACCATGGTCAGGGCAAGCGGCTCGAGCAGCTCCGAGCCCTCCCCCAGTCCGAGCGCCAGCGGCAGCATGCCGACCACCGTGGTGATGCTGGTCATGAGGATCGGACGCAGACGCATCCGACCGGCCTCGATGATCGCGTCCAGCTTGGCGACGCCCTGCTCGCGCGCAATCTCGATGTACTCCACGAGCACGATCGCGTTGTTGACCACGATTCCCGAGAGCATGATCACGCCCAGCCACAGCGGCATGGACAGTGGCAGCTCGTTATAACTGATCGCCATCGCCACGCCGATGATGGTGAACGGCACGCTGGCCAGGATGATCAACGGGTTGCGTAGCGACTCGTACTGCACGGCCATTACCACCAGCACCAGGAACAGCGCCAGCACGATCAGGATCATCGACGTGTTGCGACCCTTGGCCAACGCGTCCGAGGCACCGCCGTCGTAACGCGTGTAACCCTCCGGCAACGGCAGATCGGCCAGACGCCGCTCGACCTCCACCAGCAACTCGCCCAACGTGGCGTCCTCGCCGACCGAACCGAAGACCTCGACGATGCGCTGCTGTCGATCCCGCTGGATGGCCGCCGGCGTCGCGATCAGCTCGACCCGGGCAATGTCCTCGAGCCTGATCGGCCGCCGGTCGTTACGTGCCGGGAAGACCACGATCGACTCGACCGATTCGAGGCTCTGCATGTCACGCGCAGGCAGTCGCACGCGCACATCGAATTGCTGGTCGCCGTCGATGAAGTCGGTGGCGACCACGCCACGCAGCGCGATTCGAACCGCGCGGCCCACCTGATCCACGTCCAGACCAAGCACCGCGGCACGCTCACGATCGATTACCACCGACAGCTCCTGAGAGGTATCTTCCAGCGAGTGACCGACGTTCTTCACCCCCTGCAGCCCCGACAAGCGAGCGACTATCTCATCGGCAATCTCGGCCAGTGTGTTCAGGTCCGGTCCCTGCACGCGGACGCTCAGATCCTCATCAGAGTTGCTGACCCGGATACCGCGTATGCCACGCACACGCATGCGTACCTTCACCCCGACCAGCTGCAGCCGAGACAGCTCACGCTGCATCCGGCTGGACCAGGCTTGATTGCTCTCATTGCGCTGTCGCTGCGGCACCAGCGTCACGTCGATACGGCTGCGGTTGCTGCGTTCGTACTGTGAGCGACCGAACACGAAGCCGCCGATCTGCGAATAGACCAGCTCGACCTCTGGCTGTCGCTGCAGAAATCCCTCGACACGTTCGACGATCCGATCCATCTCGTTGAGGCTGATGCCGGAGTCCGCGATCAGATAGACCGAGACCTGGCCGTCGTCGAGCGCCGGCAGGAACACGTCCTTACCCGAGGTGAACACCGGCCAGACGTAGATCAGCGCGAGGATGAACGGCACTGGCACCAGTGGCGAGAAGCGCAGCAGCACGCGTAGTGCCACCGAGTACGCCCGCTGCGAAAGGCCCATCACGGCATCCACCGCGCGCCTCATCAGCGTCGCCCGACCGACCGGGACCTGCGCCGAGAGCGCCGGCACGACGGTCAGGGCCAGCAGCATCGAGGCGATGATGGCGGCCGAGATGGTCGCGATCAGCTCCATGAACAGTAGCCCGATCAGGCCACCGATGAAAAGGAACGGCAGGATCGCCGCCAGATTGGTCGAGGTGGAGGCAACGATCGCACCGTTCACCTCGCGCGCCGCGTCGATGGCCGCGACGTCCCCGGGCTTGCCCATGCGTTGATGACGATAGGTGTTCTCGAGCATGACGATGGTGTTGTCCACGAGCATGCCGATGCCGAGCGCCAACCCCCCGAGGGTCATGATGTTGAGCGTGAGATCGAAGGACGACATCAAGATCAGCGCGACCATGATTGCGACTGGAATACCGGTGCCGATGATCAGCGTGCGACGCAGGTCGCCGAGGAACAGGAACACCACCAGCATCGCCAACAACGCGCCGCTCACCGCCGCGGTGCCCGCGTTCGACAGCGCCTGACGCACGTATACGGCCTGGTCGCTGACTCGCGAGATCTGGATATCTTCGGGAATCAGATTCTCACTGCGCAGCCACTCGAGCTGTTCGTTGACCGCATCAACCACCGCTACCGTGTTCGCCTGTGGCTGTTTCTGGAACGAGACCTTGATGCCAGGGACCTGATTGAGCCTGATCCGCAGCCGTTCGTCCTCATAACCGTCGACGATCTCGGCGACGTCCTTGAGTCGCACCAGACCGACCGGCGTGCTCCCACCGGTGCCCACCAGGGGCAGCGAGGCGATGGCCTCGACGTTGTCGAAGCGGCCGCTGGTACGGCTGTTGATCTCCTGACGGCTCATACGCAGCGGTCCACCCGCGGCATCGAGATTGCCCCGCTCCAGTGAACGCACCACGTCGTCCACGCTATAGCCATAGCCGGCCAGCTTGTGCTGATCCGGCAGGATTGAGATCTCTCGGCTCGGCGCACCGCCGACCTCGACCGCCGCCAGTCCCGGCAGGTTCAAGAACCACTTGGAGAAGCGATAGTCCGCCCAGGCCTTGAGCGCGGCCGGCTCGCGCAAAGCACTCGAGACGATGAACTCGGCGACCGGGATCTGCGAGGGGTCGCGCTTGTAGATGACCGGCGGATCGATGCTCTCCGGCAGGAATCGCTTGGCGCGGTCCAGACGCGAGCTGGCGTCACGCAGCGCGATATCGATGTCCTTGCCGTATTCGAAGGTCAGATTGACCTCGCTGCGTCCCTCCTGAGAGCTGGACTGCACCGCGATCGCGTCCTCGGTGATCGCCAGCTGCTCCTCCAGCTGACGGGTGATGCGGTCCTCGATCACGGTCGACGGCACGCCCCCTTCCAGCACCCGCACCCGCACCTCGGGATAGATGATGTGCGGCAGTAGATCGACCCCCAGGCGGGTCAGCGAGAACAGACCGAGCACCACCACGGCCAGCGCGATCATGCACACACCGACCGGGTGTCGCACCGACCAGGCCGCGATACCGCCGCTACGCAGACGCTGAGCCGCGCTCAGATGGGGGGAACGCTCCGTGCGTTGCGCATCGTCCACAGGCAGCTCCTCGCGGCAATCATCCGATTCGGCCCAGACCCGGCTCAGCTACGCTGGCCACTCGTATGCTCGTTGGTTCGGGAACCGGTGGGCGTCACCGGGGCTCCTTCCACCTTCTCCGCCATCTCGGCGCTGCCACCGACGATCTTCACCACCTTGCCGGACGACAGTCCCAGGAAGCCCCGCACCACGACCCGGTCACCCTGATCCAGACCTTCGAGCACCTCCACCTGGCCGGCGAGCCGCCGGCCGCCGCGCACAGGCACACGCTGCGCCTTGCCGTCCGCATCTATCCGGAACACGTATTCGCCTTCGCGATCGCGGCGCAGCGCGGCAAACGCAATGACCTTGCGTCCGAGCGCCTCGGTCTCGAAATGGACCCGGGCGAACTGCCCGGCACGAGCCCCTGCCGGCACCGGCTTGAGCTCGACCTCGACCAGACCGTGGCGGGTCTGTGGGTCTATCTCGGGATGAATACGCAGAACGCGTCCCGGCAGGGCCCGGTCGCCGAGCGCGTCAATACGGACCTGCACCGCGTCACCGATGCGGATATGTGGCAGCAGGATCTCCGAGACCTGCAGCTCACTCACCAGCGAGCTCGGATCGATGAGGGTCATCACATGGGCGTGCCGCACCACCACGTCACCGGCCTCGACCAGTCGCTCAGCGATCACGCCGTCGAAGCTCGCCTCGACCTCCGTATAACCGAGCCGGGTCTGGAGCATCGACTCCTCCGAGCTTGCCACCTCGACCGCGGTCCGGGCACGAACGAACTCGTCCTCGGCGACCATGTTGCGCTGTCGCAGACGCTGGATACGAGCAAGATTCGCACGCGCCTCCGCGCTCACCGCGCGAGCCTTGCGCAACTCGGCCGCCAACAGGGCGTCGTCCAGGGCCAGCAACACCTCACCCCGCTCCACCCGATCGCCTTCGTAGAACGGCAGGCGGATGATCCGCCCCTCTTCCTGGGTGAAGATCCGCACCCGTTGCCGGTACGCGAGAGAACCGGTGTAGACCGCGGTGGCACGCAGGTTCTCTACCTTGACCCGATCGGCCTCCACCAGATGATCGGCACGTCCCGGCCGCCGCGGCTTGTCGGCTGGCGCTTCCGGCTCTATACCGAGCAGGCTGTCGATACCGGCACGCAGGCGGTCGGTCAGACCGCCGATATCGGCCTGGCAACCACTGAGCAGCAGTGCGCTCAGCAACATCAGCGGCCAGACCAGGCGCACACCGGACTGACACCGGACGACGCTCGTTGAGCGATCTGGAGGCTCTGATCTGGACATTGGCTATCCGCAGTGGCTATGCGCAGCGATGACCCGCATTGGGCGTGTTCCGCCGTGAGGATCCGCAGCTGCGGACCGATCCCCGTGTTCCGGCACCTCTGCCAGTCTACTCCCTGATGCCGCGCCAGGGCGCGCGGCGACCGTCCGAGCGTGCAAAGTCCACGATCTGCACAATCGAGCCGGTCGCACCCGCCGATCGCCCGATCCCATCTGCAGGCCGTGAGCCGGCTGGCAAACCACGTTAAGCTCGGCGGCAGAATCGGCTCAAAGGACCCTTCCATGCCAGGCCTGCCTCAGCTCCCGCCCCTGCTGCTGCTGCTCGCGCTGACGACCAGCGTAGCGGCCGAGGTCTACCGCTGGACCGATGAGCAGGGCAACGTTCATTTCAGCGACTGCCCGCCCGAGGACTGCGCACGCCAGCTGCAGGACGCGCCACCGACGCCATCGCCGGAGGACGTGCAACGCGCCCAGGAGCGTCTGGACCGGGTCAAGCAGTTCCTGCGCAAGCTGGACGCGCAACGTGAGGCGGCGCGAGCCGACCCCGACTCGAACTCGACCAGCGGCCCACCATCCCCACCACCGCGCTCGCTGCAGCCGGTCTGCTTCAGCGATGCGAACGAGTGGCTCGGTGCCGAGCGCAGCCAGAACAGTTTCGATCCGATATCCCCCGAGCCGTTGCAGAGTGGCACCCACGCGATGCTGGGGCAGCTCCTGGCCGGGCTCGAGGGGCGTTGGGACGGATTCGTGGAGGAGTACATCTGCCGGGGCACCAAAGCGCAACCTCAGCTCGAGCACGTCCAGCACCGGGCAGAGCTGCGCGCCACCAGCCGCCCGACCTTCAGAGTGTTGATGGAGAGCTCGTTACGTCGAGTCGACAACGGCGTTGCTCGCGACGCGCTATTGTGGCTGTATCTCAACGCCCGCTATCTGCATGCCGGAGATCTGGACCGCTCCAGCTATGCCGAGAGACGCTGGGTGGTGGAGATCGTCGAAGCCCAGCCGAAGCGCGCCGCGGCGCCCGGTGAGGAGAAGCGGGTGATCTTCATGCGCAAGTGCCGCAAGACCCAGGCCAGCTCCAGCACCTGGCACATGGAGGTCCGCTCGATCCGACTGCAGCAAGACGAGCTGCGCATCGACGAGCTGTTCTTCGTCCAGAACGTGCTCGCCGGCCGACGACACTGGCAGATGAACCGCTGAACGCGCCGTTCGCACGGCGCGGGCCCGGTTGGCGCGCTCTCCCGACGCATCGCGCCGACGCTCGGTGACGCCGGGCGCCGGCGCGATGTAGTCCGGCCGTCCTGGCCAGCCGTAGGGGCTCAGACGGTCGCTGTAGCCTTGCCGGCCACCTTCGAGTGCTGCGCGAGCTTGGGCATCACCTGCTCGGCGAGGAGCGTCATCGAGCGACGCGCCAACGCCGGATCGGTCCACTCGTGCGCGGTCTGCACCAGGGTGCCGAACGGCCCGGTACGCTCACGGAACGCAACCAGCTTGTCCAGCACCGTAGCCGGGCTGCCGTAGGCGACCTGCGAGCGTGCCACGTCCTGCCAGGTGACGCTCTCGTCGTGCTCTCGACCGTCCGGTCGAACCACGTGCTCGACGCCGCGTGCGCGTACCGACGAGATGAGGTAATTGAACCAGAAGGCGAACGGCCCGTCGGGGTCGAGCACGTGGTCCTCAGCCTGCTGATCGCTGTCGGCGACGATGATCGAGCGGCACACGCGCCAGATATCCGGATCGGCGTCCCGCCCCGCCAGCTCACAGCCTGTCTCATACATCTCCCAGTGACTGGCCATGTAGCGACTCTGAACGAAGCTGCCACCGGAGATCGGTATCCAGCCCTGCTGGCCGGCCAGCTTCGCGGTCGGCGAGGCCGGCGACATCAACGAGATCGCGATCGGCGGGTGGGGCTGCTGAAACGGTCTGGGCATCCGACCGACCCCAAACTCGACGCGAGACATGTCCTGCAGCGAGATGTGCCAGTACTTACCCTTGAAATCGAAGGGTGGATCCTGGCTCCACAGCTTCAGGATCATGTCCAGCGACTCGACCACCATCTCGCCTCGATTACTGTCGGTGGTGCCAAACATCTCGAGGTCCGAGGACAGCGCGCCCGGGCCTATACCCATGATGAAGCGACCCTTGGCCAGATGGTCGAACAGCGCCGCCTCGCTGGCCACCATCGCTGGATGCTTCTGCGGCAGGCAGAACACGCCGGAGCCGAACTTCATCTGCCGAGTCACCGGTAACAGGGTGGCCATGAAGGTGATGGGCGACGAGATCGGCTCAACCGTGGCCGTGATGTGCTCACCGATGTAGCACTCACTGTAGCCCAGCTCATCGGCCAGAATCGCCGCCTGCCGGTCTTCCTCCAACACGCGGTTGAAGTCGCGTTTGGGGTCATGCACCGGCTGCATGAAGATGCCCAGTTTCATGGCTGTGGTCCTCGCTGTTCGATGGTCGTCGTAGCGAGGGTACGCCTTTGCAAGGCCTCGTGGCGGAACAAGTGGCACCGGGCTGCGCCCGATCAACTCGGCGCTGGGTGATCGCACGCAGACCGGCTCTCAGGCCCTCAATAGTCTGGAACGGCGGCGGCTCGGGCAGCGTCCTGACGCGACCCGCAGGTCGCAGGCCCCCTGCATCAGGATGTCGTCCTCGGGTGGTTGGCCTTCCTCGCCGAGTCGATGGCCGGTGCCACGGATGGGCGCGCCCTTGGCGTCATTCACCGGGTCCGATGTTGATGGACGACGGTGACCATGCTCAGTTTTCGCTCAGCGCCCGGTACTGGGTCAGCACCGAGCGCGCGCACCAGTCCCAGTCGAACCCATTCATGTAGGCGGAGATCGCGGCCCTGTCGAAGGGCCTGGCGAGCATCTCGCGAATGGCGCCGGCGAAATCGAAATCGTCGTCGTTCTCCACGACCGTGCCCCGCGGCACGCCGTCCGCCATGATCTCCGGCACCGAGCCGACCCGGGTCGCAACCGCAGGACAGCCGCACGCGAGCGCCTCGGTGAGGACATTGGGGCTACCCTCACCACGACTCATCAGGCAATACAGATCGGCGGCGTTGTACCACTGCTGCAGACCCTCGTTGCGCACCACGCCAACGAAGTGCACCCGCTCGGCAACGCCCTGCTCGGCGGCCAGCGCCCGCAGCTCGCGCTCGTAATCGCCTTCGGGACCACTGGAGCCGATGATGTGTAGATGCACGTCCTCACCGTCGGTGAGCACCGCGGGCAGCGCCCGGATCACACGATCGAAGCCCTTGCGGTAGATCAACGAGCCTACCGACAGCAGGATGCGTCCCTGGCCCTCGAGGCCCAGCGCCGCACGTGCCTGCTCGCGACGCGCGTGGACGAAGCGACCCGTGTCCACGCCGTTTCGAATCACAACGCAGCGTCCCGGATCGGCGCCGTGCGCGATGCTCTCGTCGCGCAGCTCGCCGCTCAGCGCGATGACGCGATCGGCACGCGCAATCCCCTCGGCAATGATGGAATTGCGCCGGTCGTTCTGGTCCTTATAGAACGCTTCCATGCCCCGAATCGTCACCAGCATGGGTTTGGTGAAGCGCTGGGCGCAAGCCATCGCGGCGGGCAGATCCGGATAGGTCCAGTGCGCATCGATGAGATCGATCGGCCTGTGTCGATGCAATTGCTCGGCCGCGCGCAGCACCACGCGACTGAAGGTCCTCGCCTCCAGCGTCTTCCAGTATCGCGGTATCGAGAAGAATCGGGGGTGCTGCACGGGCAGCCCCCCGATACTGTCGACTCGCGGGATCAGGTCATAGTCCTTGTAGCGCGCCAGCCTCGCGGCAAACGGAAAGTACGGTATCGGATTGACGACCGTGACCTCACAATAGCGCGACAACGCTTGCAGGCGGTTACGGACGAACACGCCATGGTGAGGATGACGCACGTTGGGAAACAACGAGCAGATGGCGAGGATGTGCAGTCGGTCCGCGCTCAACGACAAGCCTCCCCGATCATCATGCGCCGACGCCGCCGTCCAGGAAGCGTCGCTGCCACAGCTCCAGCACCAGTATCTGCCACAGACGAATATGATGCTGCTGACCGTTCTTGTGTGCCTCGAGCAGGGACAGCACCGCCTTTGGATCGAACACACCGTGCTCGCGTGTTGCCGGCTCCGCCATGATTTCACGCATCAGGTCGTACAGCCGGCCCCGGAACAGGTGGATCAACGGCGTCGGAAAGCCCATCTTCTCGCGTGACAGCACATCGGCCGGCAGGCGCTCACGCATGATGCTACGCAGCAGATACTTGACGTCCCGGCCACGGCGCTTGAAATCCACTGGCAAGGTCGCGCAGAACTCGACCAGTCGATGGTCGAGAAATGGCACACGCAGCTCGATCGAGGTCGCCATGCTCATCTTGTCCGCCTTGACCAGGATGTCGTCCGGCAACCAGGTCCGTGTGTCCAGGCTGAGCATACGGTTGAGTGGCGCCGCCCCGAAGGTGTCCTGGTACAGCGGTGCGATCATCTGGGCGTAGCCTGGCAGCTCACGCAGGGTCTGTCGCATCGATTCGGACAGCAGCGAGCCACCGGCATCGCTGAGTATATCGGGCGCGCACAACGACACCCCCAGATAGCGCTGTTCCAAGGGCCAGCGCGCCAGCTCGGCATACTTGCGGATCTTGGCGTGCGGCGCGTTACGCAACATCAGGTCGAGGATGTTTCGAACCGAAGCAGGCGCGTGCCGATACTGCTCGATCAGGGACATATAACGATAGATTTCGTAGCCCGCCAGGATCTCGTCCGCGCCCTCGCCCGACAGGGTCACGGTGACCGATTCCCGCGCCAGCTTCGACACGTAGTAAAGCGAGATGGACGCCGCCTCGGTAACCGGCTCGTCCATATGCCAGATGAAATCCGGCAGGAAATCCACGAAGGTGTCGGCCGTGACCTCGATCTCACGGTGCACGGTGCCATAGCGCTCGGCCACCTGACGGGCGTAGCGGGTCTCGTCATAGCCGTTCATCTGGTAATAGACCGAGAAGGTCTCCAGCGGCCTGTCGACCTCCGGCGCGAGCAGCGCGACGATGCTCGAGGAATCCAGCCCTCCGCTGAGGAACACACCCAGCGGCACGTCGCTGCGCAGTCGCAGCTTGATGGCGTCCATCAGGAGATCTTCGAAACGCGCGCGAGCTTCCGACTCGCTGATGTCCGATTCGCTGTAGCTCAAACTCCAGTAGGGCTGGATCTGCACGCCGTGCCGACCAACCCGCATCACGCAGCCCGGTGGCAGCTTTAGGATGCCCTCGAAGGCGGTCTGCTCACCGGGTACGAATCCGGTCGAGAAGTACGCGTTGAGCACCGCGTCATTGCGTCTGGTCCGGACCTGGCCACTGGCCAGCATCGCCTTGACCTCGGAGCCGAAGACGATGCCGTCGTCGGTCAATGCGTAGTACAGGGGCTTGATGCCCAATCGATCCCGCGCCAGCAGCAGCTCTTCACCATTCCAATAGGCAATGGTGAACATGCCGATGAACCCCTGTAGCGCGGACACCCCGCGCTGCGCCAGACCACGCAGGATCACCTCGGTGTCCGAGTCGGTACGAAACGGTCCCTCGAGCTGCCGGCGCAGTTCGATATAGTTGTAGACCTCACCGTTGAAGATGATCACGTTGCCGTGCTCGTCGAGCATCGGCTGCTGCCCGGCGCGTGGATCGATGATCGACAGACGCCGATGGGCGAGCCCGACCTCGCCGGCACTGTAGAAGCCCTCGGCATCCGGACCGCGGTGCACGATCGAACGCGCCATCCGCTCGAGGTCAGTGCGCTCGACCGGCCGACCGGTCTTGTAGTTGTAGATGCCTGCAATCCCGCACATGCTTCGAGGCTCGTGATGATTGACCGCGCACGGTCCGCTGGTGTGGATGTCGGGTGAGATGACGCGCCGAGACGCTCGGCGACACGCTGGCGCTGTTTGCAGCCGAGGCCAGCTCGCTATTCGAGCAGCACGAGGGCCGCGCGCCATTTGTTTCTCATCGGCCGGGGTGACCACGACTGGAGGCGTCGACGCGGATCCGACGCGGATGCGCGACGCGCGCGCAGCATACCCGCGCCGCCACGCGATCGTCTGCGCCTGTGGTCACACTACCAGACTCGCGTCGACTGGCGTGCTCAATGGCAGTCGTTCAGGCAACCTGCACGCTTTGCGCGAAGGACTCCAGCGGCATCGGCCGACCGAGCGCATAGCCCTGCAGGTAGTCGGTGCCGACCTGCTCGAGTCGTTCGCGTATCGCCTCGGTCTCCACGCATTCGGCCACGGTGGCCTTGCCCAGGGCCCGACCCAGATCGTTCAGTGACTGCACTACCGCCAGGTCGACCTCGTCGCTGACCACCTCGCGAACGAACGCCGGGTCGATCTTCAAGTAGTCAATTGGCAGCGACTTCAGGTAACCGAGCGAGGACAGACCGCTGCCGAAATCGTCCAACGCGAAACGGCAGCCCAGCGCCCCCAAGGCGTGCATGAAGCGCGCTGCCGCCGGCAGGTGACCAATCGCGGCCGCCTCGTTGATCTCGAAGAGGCCGATCTCCGCGGGCACCTCTGCGCTGCGCAACCGGTCACGTACGAACTCGAGAAACACACCATCGTGCAATGTCGGTGTGCTCAGCTTGATGGCAAAGCGCTCGAAGCGCTCGAGCAATGTCGGAGAACGGGCCAGGGTGGTGAGCGTGCGTTCGACGACCCAGCGGTCGATCCGGCTTGCCAGCCGAAGTCGCTCCGCCGCAGGTAGGAAGCTGCCCGGAAGAACCAGGCCGCCGTCCTCATCGACCATCCGCAACAACAGCTGGCAGTGCTCGAGACCGGTCTTGCGGGCCCGAATCGGTTGGCAATACAGCCTGAAGTCATCATTCGCCAAGGCCTTGTCGATACGCTCGTCCCAGCGCACCTCGCCGTGCTGGACAGGCGCTCGCGGCTCACCATCGCGATGCACGTGGACTCGATCGCGGCCCGCGTCCTTGGCTCGCTGACAGGCGCGCTCGGCCATGCTCAGCAGCTCCGCGCCGCACTCGGCGGTGGATCCGATCTCGACGATACCGACGCTCAGCCCGACTCCGAACAGACGCCCCTGCCAGCTGAAGTCAAACGCCTTGACACTCTCGCGCAACTGGTGACACAGGGCCTGTGCACGTTCCAGGTCGCACGATTGCATCAGCAATGCGAACTCGTCGCCACCGAGTCTTCCCAGGGTGTCATGTCGTCGCACGTGCGACTTGAGCAGCGCGGTTACCTGACACAGCAACTCGTCGCCAGCGACATGGCCTCCGCTGTCATTGACCTGGGCGAAATGGTCCAGATCCATGAAGCACAACGCGTGCCTTTGACCCTCGCTCTGAGCGAGCTCGATTGCATGCGCGAGACGATGCTCGAAGCCAGGTCGGTTGACGAGTCCGGTGAGCGGATCGTGTGTAGCCTGCTGACTGAGCCGTTCGGCCAGCTCATGGCTGCGGGTGACATCACTGGTGGCGCCACGATGACCGAGATAGGCGCCATCGGCGGCGTAGACCGGCTTGCCGCTGTGTCTGTAGATCCGCTCACGACCGTCGCCGTCCAGACGCCGATACTCGTGGTCGGCAAAAGCCACGGGTTTGCCACGCGCGTCCAGGTCCGGACGCAGTGGGCGTGACTCGTCGGCCAACAGCTTGGGCCACAGCGGTCGGTTGAGCAGACGACCCACGGGCTCACCGGTCACCGCCTCGTAGCGACCCGACAGATAGACGGCGCGACCGTCCGCATCGGTTTCCCAGAAATAGTCGGCCGTCGTCTCGGCGAAGTCCGTCAGTCTCTGACTGGTCGCACGTAGCCGTCCTTCGGCGGTGCGCACATAGCGTACGAAGAATCCGCTCAACGCGGCGAACACCAGTAGCAGACCCAGCAAGCCCGGCAGCATCTGCTGCAGCAACGAGCTTGGCGGACCTGTCGGCAGCCAGCTCAGCTCGGCCAGCCGCTCGCCGGTGGCGTTGTCGATCGACAGCCGTGCGCGCCCGTCCGGCTCATTGCTCGCAGCCAGGCGCAGGTCGTCGAGCATGAACACACGCCCGATCTCACTCAGGAATGCATCGTCCAGCTGAATCGCGAAGACCAACACCGGGCGCTGTCTGGGTGCGGGCTGAGCAACACGTAGCCCTGCATCGGTCGCCGTGATCATACAGGCCGCCGCCAGATAGGGTCGTCCGTCGATGCGGGCCAGTGCAAGCGCCGCCGTCGGTCGGGTATCGGTGTTGCGTCGGGCATCCGCGACCAGCGCCGCGATGTCGGCCGGCACATTGCGCATCGGCCCGCCCAACACCTTGCCATCTCGCTCTTGATGGACGATGCCGACACGAGAATCCACCACCATCACCTGGTCGATCCCGAAGTTGTCGACCAGATAGCGACCGAAGTTGGTGCTGATGAACGCGGGGTCCAAGTGCTCATCGACGGCTTTCACCGCGTCGTCCCAGTTGGCGTAGTCGCGTACCGTGGTACCCAGTCTGGAGAGCGCGTGATCCAGCGCATTGCCGGCCAGACGTTCCGATATCTGCACGGCATTGGCCTGCTCACGCCGGGTGGCGGCGCCGAGCAGAAGTCCGACCGCGATCAGCATGACCAACGCGGTGGCCAGATGGGACAGGATCAGACCGCGAAACGTGGCGGCAGAACCGGCTAGGTGCGCAGTGGAAGGCATCGGGCGCCCGTGCAGCAATCTGTCTGTTGGGGGAGGTTACGGGAGATAAGCTTCGGTCGACGAACCGCGAACTTGAGCGGCTCCCGCCGCGGCGACGCCAGACAGGGTAGAGGTCACTACCGCGCAAAATCCGGGTAAAGCCTGCCGCCAGGCCTCCCGATACCCGATCCATGTGTCGCCAGGCGCACCGCTTCACGCCATGCGGACGGGCGTGGCAACGCCTGTTCATGGCTGCGAATCGGGCTCGGAAACGGCAGCGGAATCGGGTGTCGAGTTGCCGCCAGTCCACGAACAGCCCGTTCGTACCCGCCAGGATCCCCGGATGCTACGCGTCGTCGATTGCCTCACGCTGGAACATGACTTAGACCTGGTCTTGCTCGCCGCGGCAATCTGCGTGCTCGGCGCCTGGTCCATCGTCACCGTCGCCGAGCGTGTGCTACTGCCACCTCGCAGAGTCGGCTGGCTGCTGGCCTTGAGCCTTTGCGCGGGCACCGCGGTCTGGTCCACCCACTTCGTGGCCATGCTCGCCTGGCGCTCATCGCTTCCCATCACCTACGATCCGACCTTGACGGCGCTGTCCTTCGTGGTCGGAGTGGTGGTCATGGGTGCGGGTTTCGCGATCGCCACCCACGATCGGCGCCGGCCGTGGCTGCGCGCCCTGGGTGGCAACGTGCTGGGCATTGGGGTCGCTCTGTTGCACTACATCGGGATGAGCGGTCTGCGCTTCCCCGGACAGCTGAGCTATGCCGCCGACCTGGTGGTCCTGTCCCTGCTGCTCAGCATCAGCCTCGGTGCGCTGGCCACCCATCTGGTATTCAGGCCCCGAGCCACCGGCCGTGCCCTACCCGGTACGCTGGCCCTGATCGCAATGGTGGTCACACTGCATTTCACCGGGATGGGCGCGGTGCAGCTGGTGCTCGCTCCACAGGCCGATGTGAGCAACGCGGGCTTCACCCGCACCACGCTGGTCGAGGTGGTGACGGTCGCCTCAATCGTCACCTTTCTGATTGGACTGGCGAGCGCTCGTGTCGACCGACGCTTATCCGCACGACTGCTGGCGGACGCACAACGATTCCGGACGCTGGCCGAGGGCGCCTTCGAAGGCCTGCTGGTGCATCATCAGGGTCGACTGGTGGACGCCAATTCGACCGCCATGGACATGCTCGGCCTCGCCAGCACCGGTGCCGAATCACGACTGAAGCACATGCTGGAGCGGCTGGACGAGCTGGTCGAGATCGAGCAACAGGATCCCGCCGACAGCCATCAGATCGATCTCGTCGATACCAGGGGAGCGAGGTTGCCCGTCGAGGTCCGGCGCCGCCAGATTGCCCTGCCGGACGGACGAACCGGCGAGCTGCTGGCGGTACGGGATTTGACCGCGCGTCGTCAGTCGGAGGCACGCATTGCCCACCTCGCGCTGCATGACGCCCTGACCGACCTGCCGAACCGCCATTTCCTGGTCGAGCTCACCAATAACGCGATGGCGCATGCGCGTCGCTCGGAAGGTCCGTTCGCGTTGCTGGTGGTCAATCTGGACGACTTCAAGCGTGTAAACGAGCTGCACGGGCACTCCAACGGTGACGAGCTACTCAAGACCGTAGCCGGGCGGCTGCGTGCGCAGCTCCTTGAAACCGACGTCCTTGCACGCATCGGTGGTGACGAGTTCGTCATCCTGCAGTCATCCAGCTCGCAGCCCAAGCAGGCAATCAATCTCAGCGAGAGATTGATCGAAACCATCCGCGAGCCGGTGCGCTTCGGCTCACACGAGATTGCAGTCAGCGGCTCTATAGGTATCGCCATCCACCCGCAGGACGGACGTGCTTTCGACGAGCTGTTACGCAACGCCGACACCGCCTTGCAACGAGCCAAGGCCGACGGCCCATCGACCTTCAGGTTCTTCGAAGAGCAGATGGACGAAGCGCTGCAAACACGCAGACGCATCGAATCGAAACTGCGCACGGCGATCCAGAATCAGGCGCTGACGGTGGCCTATCAGCCGTTGGTCGATTGTGTCAGCCAACGGGTGCTCGGCTGTGAGGCGCTGGTGCGCTGGCACGATCCGGAGCTGGGTCATGTCTCACCTGCCCAGTTCATTCCGGTCGCCGAGGAAAGCGACCTCATCGTTCCACTCGGGGAGTTCGTGCTACGCCGTGCCTGCGCGGACGCGAGCACCTGGCCGGGTCACTGCAAGGTGGCGGTCAATCTGTCCGCGGTGCAGTTCCGGCGCAAGGGTCTCACCAACGCCGTGCGCAAGACTCTTACCGAGAGCGGCCTGCCGGGCCAGCGGCTGGAGCTGGAGATCACCGAGAACCTGTTGATCGAGAACCGCGAGCAGGCGCTTCAGGTGCTGCGTGAGCTGAAGAGCATGGGCGTGACCATCGCCATGGACGACTTCGGCACCGGATTCTCGTCGCTGAGTTATCTGAAGAGCTTTCCCTTCGACAAGATCAAGATCGACCGCTCGTTCGTCTCGGATCTGGACCACAACGCCGAGAACGCCAGCATCGTCCGCGCTGTCACCTCCATGGGCAAGAGCCTGCGCATGCGCGTGGTTGCCGAGGGTGTGGAGACCCAGGCCCAGGCCATCACGCTGCGAGAGCTGGAATGCGACGAGCTGCAGGGTTACCTCATCGCCCGGCCTATGGGCCCGAGCCAGATCCACGAGTTCTTGTCTCTGGCCCACCCGGACGACGCCACCACGACGCGACACGAGCACCGGGCCTCGGCCTGAGCACGGCCGGGTGGGGCCGGGGTGGGTACTCCGGGGGTCTCAGTCCTCGCCGAACTCGGCGCGGATACGTGCGCCGTGCTCGTCGATCTCCGGCGGTGAGCCGAAGCTGTCGAGCACGCCCGGCGAGCGCACCGGCGGCGCGGGCATCGAGATCGGGCCCCTGGCGGTCTGCACCTCCACACGCCGCAGCGCCGGATGCTCGATGATGTCGGCCACCTCGTTGACGCTGGCATAGGCCAGATCCGCCGCCCGCAATCGCTCCTGGAGCTGGCCCTGGGTCAGGTCGCGGAATATCTCGTCCATCACGCCTTCGACATAGTCGCGATTGTGCATACGGCTGAGATTCGGCGAGCAGCGGGGATCGTCGAGGAAATCCGCTCGCCGCAACACGATCTCGGCGAAGCGCGCCCATTCACGCTCGTTCTGGATCGCGATCATGGTCAGGCGCCCGTCGCCGGTGGCGTAGGCCCCGTACGGCACCAGCACGTTGTGACGTAGACCGGTGCGCGGCCAGTCCCGGTCGGCGAACTGCCTGAACATGATAGGCGCCGCCATCAGGTCGGCCATGGCATCGAACATGGAGACCTGCACCGCCGCACCACGTCCGCTACGTTCACGCTGATACAGTGCCTGCAGCACGCCCGTCAGGCCGTTGATACCGGTGGTCAGATCGCACACCGAGATGCCGACCCGGGCAGGCTCCTCCGGTGAGCCGGTGACCGACATCAGGCCGCTCTCGGCCTGCACCAGCA
>JAGRHX010000323.1 GCA_020444775.1 Gammaproteobacteria bacterium | reverse complement strand
GCCTTGATGACCGCCTGCTTGGCAACTCTGAATACACTCTTGCGCCGGCCGCGATAGCCCTTCGCGGCCTTGAGAATCTTCTTGTGCCGGGCGCGGGCCTGTACACCGCGTTTGACTCTAGGCATTGCCCTTGTCCTCTAGAATTCGCCGGGAACCACGTCGGGATCACGTTCCGATGGAAGCGTGTCTCGAGTCTTCACCCGTGGGTTCGCCAAAAGGATTCGCCAATGGGATCTGCCGGTGGTGCTCGAAACCCTTCGAAACGCCGCCGGCTACTGCTCAGCTGTACGGCAGCATCCGCTCGACCAGGGCCGTATCCTGCTCAGCGACCAGCGACATCGGACGCAGATGACGCTTTCGCTTGGTGGCCTTCTTGGTCAGGATGTGGCGGCGATGGGACTGCATCCGCTTGAAGCGTCCCGTGCCGGTCTTGCGGAAACGCTTTGCAGCGCCGCTGTTGGACTTGATCTTCGGCATCTGTTCTCGATCCCGTCGCTGTGTTCCGGACCACCCGGGTCATCCCCGGGCAATCAACCTGTCATCTGCCACCACCAGCCGCTAAATCTCAGCCGGCGCTGGCACCCAGCGCCGGATGACGCCGTGCTGTTACCAGCATCCGACGGCAACCGCTGATGACGGTGCAAGAATCCAAAGACAAAGCCGCCCGCAGAGCGCTCCGCTCGGGGCGCCCCGGTCGGACGGCATCGTCAGGCGGCAGTTACTTCAGTGCGATGCGCGGTGTCAGGACCATCGACAGGCGACGTCCTTCCATCTTCGGCATCTGCTCCACTTTCGCGAGCTCGTCCAGATCGGCTTCGACACGCTTGAGGAGCTTCATACCCAGTTCCTGATGACGCATCTCGCGCCCGCGGAACCACAATGTCACTTTCGCCTTGTCGCCGTGCTGTAGAAAACGCTTGAGGTTGCGCAGCTTGGTCTGGTAGTCGCCTTCCTCCGTTCCCGGACGGAACTTGACCTCCTTGACCACGATCTGCTGCTGCTTCTTCTTGGCGGCGACACGTTTCTTATTCTGCTGGAACAGAAACTTGCCGTAGTCCATCAACCGGCAGACCGGTGGTTCGGCCTGTGGCGCGATCTCGACCAGGTCGTATTCTCGCTCTTCCGCCATCGCAAGTGCATCGCGGGTAGCCACGACCCCTACCTGCTCACCCTCTTCATCAATGAGCCGCACCTCGGGTGCGGTAATCTGCTCATTGACTCTGCTCTTCTTCTCAGCTGCGCTAATAGCACGTCCTCCTCAGGGGACCTTCTTTTGCGGAACCCGATCGAACCGTCGACATCGAGCCCCTCAGGCTCTGACCCATCGTCCCCGCAAGGCCCATCAGAAGCCTTGCGCGGGCTCCGCCCCTCGTCCCGACCATGCCCGCTTCGCGGGCGTCCGCGCCATCAGGGCAGACGACAACCGAGCGAGCACGACGGTGCGTCGACCGGTCGCGAAACAGCACGCGTCGGGACGCGCAAGTATACGTTCCCAATACGGGTCTGGACAAGGGCCTGTCCATGGAGTAACGGGTCATCGATCCGCCATGTGCACCTGAACTGCTTGTAGCTGTCAGGTATGGCATCGGGCGAGACTCGTGCGCGAAGAAGTCGCGCGCGGCGACCGTCGGCGAGCCCGGCTCACGCGTTGAGCCCAACGAGTCCGATATCGGAACTGATGGGTCGGATCTGATTGGTAGGCGCGGGCAGGATTGAACTGCCGACCCCCACGATGTCAACGTGGTGCTCTACCACTGAGCTACGCGCCTGCGAGGGGCGGCAAGATTATCAATCCAGCCCCCGGGTGGCAATGCTTGTATGCGAGATCGACTCTGCTCGTCGACGCCGGACACGAACACGACCTCGTTCACACCGCGGCCGCCAGTGGCTGTTGCTTGAGACCGACCTCACGCAGCCGTCTGGCTTCGTCACGCAGCCGCGCCGCTTCCTCGAATTCCAGGTTCTCGGCGGCCTTGTACATCTTCGCCTCGACCTCCTCGATACGGCGTGCCAGCACGTCCGGGTCCATCTCGCCGTAGCGACGTACGTCTTCCGCGGCTTTGGCGAAACGCCGGGAGCTGCCAGGGGCGCCGGCGTAGGCACCTTCCATGATGTCGGCGACCGCCTTCTTGATACCGGTCGGGGTGATCCCGTGGGTCTCGTTGAACTCGATCTGTTTCTTGCGCCGCCGGTCGGTCTCGTCCATTGCCCGCTGCATGGAGCCGGTCACGTGGTCGGCGTAGAGGATGGCCGTGCCATTGATGTTGCGCGCGGCCCGGCCGATGGTCTGGATCAGCGACCGGTCCGAACGCAGGAAACCCTCCTTGTCGGCATCGAGGATCGCGACCAACGACACCTCGGGCATGTCCAGCCCCTCGCGCAGCAGATTGATGCCGACCAGCACGTCGAA
>JAGRHX010000322.1 GCA_020444775.1 Gammaproteobacteria bacterium | reverse complement strand
TTCATCGGCGCGCTGGTGGTCATCCGGCCGGGCTTCGGGGCGACCAGCCCGTACATCCTGTTCTTCGTCGCCAGCACCGGCTGCAGCACCTTCTACGCCCTGCTGACCCGCAAGTACGCCGGCCGCGAGAACGCCGAGGTGTCGGCCAGCATCGCCGCGCTGGTCGGCACGGTGGCCGCCGCGCCGCTGGCCTACAGTGCCTGGGAGACCCCGACCGAGACGCTCGACGTGGTGCTGATGTGCGCGCTCGGCCTGTTTGCCGCGCTCGGACACTATTTTTTCACCATGGCCTTCCAGCGCGGACCGGCCGCGGTGATCTCGCCGTTCAGCTATGGCCAGCTGGTCGGCGCCGCCGTGTTCGGCTATCTGCTGTTCGAGCATCTGCCGGACCGATGGACGCTGGTCGGCGCGGCGATCATCATGGCCTCGGGTATCTACATCGCCCACCGGGAACGCGTGCGACGCGCCGTCTAGCCCGGCACGATTGACGGTGGTGACGGCCTGAACGCGGGGTCGCTGGTCAAGCCGGGCGCAGCGCGAGATGATCGCGGCAACGCGTACGCGACAGGCACACAGCGAAGAGGAGACCTTGCAGATGCGGCCCCTGGAATTCGGATGGTTCTTGCCGACCAACGGCGACACCGAGGCATACGGCGTGACCGAGCGCAGCGTGCCGGCCTCCTTCGAGCTGTTCAAGCGGGTGGTCGACGCGGCCGAGAACGCGGGCTTCGAGTACCTGCTGATTCCGGTCGGCAACCATTGCTGGGAGGCCTACATCAGTGGCGCCTTCATGGCCGCCAATAGCCAGCGCATCAAGCCCCTGATCGCTGCCCGACCCGGCTACATCAACCCGGTGCTGCTCGCCAAGATGCTCTCGACCTTCGACCAGCTGTCCGGCGGGCGGATCTGTGTCAACCTGATCGCCGGCCAGGCGGAGTTCGAGATCGAGGCCGACGGCATCACGCATGGCAAGGAGCAGCGCTACGCGCTGATGGAGGAGGAGGTCTCGATCCTCAAGGCGCTGTGGAGCGCCGATGAGCCACTGCACTTCGACGGTCGCTTCCACAAGCTGAAGGGCGCGGTCATCAATCCCAAACCGCTACAGCAGCCTCATCCACGCTTCTATCTGGGTGGTGGGTCCGAGGAAGCCTGGGCACTGTCGGCCCGCCACAGCGACGTGCATCTGTTCTGGGGTGACACCCCGGAGCGGATTGCCCGGAACATCCATGAGATCCGCGCGCTGGCCGCCAGATGCGGGCGCGAGCAGGAGATCGGCTTCGGCATGCGACTGCAGATCATCTGTCGGGAGAACGAACGCGACGCGCTGGCGGCCGCCGACGCGCTGATTGCGCACATGCCCGAATCGGCGCGCGAGCAGCTGCGTCGTGAGACCTGGAACTCGGCGGCCAACCGTCGTGTGCAGCAACTCGCCGACGCCAAGGGCTTGTGGATAGCACCACACCTGTGGACCGGTCTGACCCGCTTTCGACGTGGCGCGGGTATCGCGGTGGTCGGCGATCCCGAGCAATGCGCCGCCACCTTGCAGCAGTTCATCGATGCCGGCTGCCATTCCTTCTGTCTGTCCGGCTATCTGCATGACGAGGAAGCGGAACGTTTCGGGCGGCTGGTGCGCCCGCTGCTCGTCGAGCGCAATCCGCAGGCCCTGGCGGCCGGCTGAACAGCCTGTACGCTCAGCCGCGCAACGCCGGGATCACCTCGCTGGCGAAGCGCGCGTGAGCGGTCTCGGCCTCTTCGCCGAAGTGGTCGATACGCGGTCCGATGATGTTGAGTCGCTCGATACCGGTGTTCAGCAGGGCCTTCAGCTTGCGATACACGTGCTCGGCGTCGCCGACCACGGCGAAGCGTTCGATGAAGTCCGCCGGCATGGCCTGGGCGTGCGCTGAGTCCGGCCGGCCGTGCTTGGCCTTCTCATAGCCCTTGTCGATGTCGGCGAAGATGCTGGCATCGGCCTCGCTGGTTGGCACCGTTGAGGCGCGCGGCAGGCTGCTGAAGTGAGCGAAGGTGCCGACCATGCCACGGATCAGCTCGGCGCCGCGTTTCGGATCGTCGCTGACACAGACATTCACGTAGAGTCCCGGCGACGGCCGCGGACGGCCCTTCGGCACGTTGCGCTCCAACTCGGCGATGGCCCATCGGGCCCGCTCTGGATCCGCGCCCAGCGCAAAGGTCACACGCTCGGCATGACGCGCGGCAATCGCGATGACCTTGGGACCGGTGGCCGAGACTTCCATCGGCACCTTGCCGACAGCGCCCTGGGCCAGCCACTGCAGACGACTGGGATAGCCGTTCTTGTCGATGGTCTCGCCGGCCAGGTAGCGTTGCACGTCATGCAGATAACGCTCGAAGTCGGCGGGCTTCACTGGCTTGTGGCCGATGTTGAACAGCGCCGAGTCACCGCGCCCGATGCCGAGCACGGCCCGCTGCCCCGAGAGCGCGTGGATGCTGGCAATGGCCCCGGCAGTCACCGCGGCATGCCGGGTCAGGGGATTGGTCACCCCCGGACCGACCAGCAGGCGGGTGGTCGCGCGTGCCGCAAGGGTCAGCGCCACATAGGTATCGGCCGCGAGATTCTGTGAATCGGTGAGCGTGATGCCGTCCCAACCCTGGGCCTCGGCGCGCACCGCCTGCGCTTCTATGTCGCCCAGGGACGGACGAAGAAAGTTCCAGAACTGCATGTTCCTCCCACCCGATTGTCCCGATCCTCAACGACACCGGCAGCGGTGCCACGACGGCGGCTGGGATTCTAACCCATCGATGTCACGCCCGAGGCCGCGCGTGACGCTCAGCGTCGCGTGGCAAGCAGACGATCCAGTGAGACGCGACCGGGTCCGCGCACCACCAGATACAGCAGCAGGAACAGCCACATCGCGCGCTGATCGAGGATCAGCGCATCGCTGAAGCGATCGAACCAGGCACCGATGGTCTCCTTGTCGGCGCCGTGCCAGGTGATGTCGACGAAGCTTTGCACCAGCGTGAAGCCGATCATGCCCAACGCCGCGATCCGCGTGAACAGACCGAGCACGATCAGCACGGGCAACAGGAATTCGCTGTAGGTGCCGACCGTGACCACCAGGCCGTAGGGCAGCAGCGGCACCTGCGAAGCGTCATAGTCGTAGGCCTCGACCACGCTCGGCAGGATCTGGAAGTAGGCGTTGTCGGCGACCGACAGGAAGCCGAACAGCCCCTCCCCGACCTTGGTGGCAGCCGAGTTGAGGTAGTAGACGAGCAAGACAGCGGCAAAGACGAAACGCGCGGCGAGTCCGATCAGCCAGTCTTCCGTCCAGCTCTGCAAGGTACCGAAGATCCGGCCATGAAGTTCAGCGGTGCGGGCAATCATCTCAAACCTCGTCGTCGAGTCCAGGAACAGCCACCACCGCCCCGAGCGAGAACAGCCCGCTGAGCTGGGTGACCAGATCGAATCTGTCATCTTCGGCGGCGGCCAGACCGGCGGCCCGTTCCAGGCTCGCGCCATCGGCGAGCGCCCGCACGAACGAATAGGCGCCCGGCGGCAGGACCCGGACCTCCACCGCCAACGCCGGGCGTACCACCAGCACGTCCTGGCCCTGGCCGAGGTCCACCTTCACCTCGTCATCCGCATTCACCATGGCCGACCACAAGGCACCGATCGGCCAGCGCGAGCGATGTAGCGCCAGCGACGGATGCAGCCTCGGCACCAGCGCCGGCGTGCGTACGGCAGGGACCGTGGCGAGCCGGCTCAAGGGTATGGGGTCGACGTCGGCAGCGTGATACGCGCACAGGCAGGACCACTCCAGCCGTGCCACGTCGCCCAGATAGGGCACGCCGGCGGCGGGCGGAAAAGCCTCGAGAAATTCGCCGAAGCCGGCGCCGTACTCGTGCAGAACCGGCGAGCGTGGTGGCTGCTCCTGGACGAAGACCTGCGCGACAGCACGAAAGAACGCTTCGCCGACCAGTCGCAGGATTGCCGGGTAGGTGGCGGCCAGGGCGTCGCACAGGGAGGTCAGCCTGTTGTTCCGATAGACATCCAGACCGGGCACACGTCCGGCTCCATCGCTGAGCAGCGCAGCGGGCGCTGTCCGCTCGGGGTCGAGCAGCGCGCGGGTGAATTCGGCCTGGAGCTCAGGCAATGTCGACATGACGGTCCTCTCGTGCAACGCATCGCGCGGTCATGTCCGCAGGCCGTGGCCTGCACGTCTGTAGATAGCGGTCAGCGCGCCACGCCTCGGCGCAAAGCTCGGACCAGGCCGGCACGTCCCGATCTCGTTCGATGAGCGTAGGCAGCGGCCCGGTCAACGCCAACGCGCGCTGATACAGCGTCCAGACCGCTTCGGAAACGGCCCGATCGTGACTGTCGATGAGCAGGCTGGCGTGATCTGCTCGTGGGTCCACGGCATGTCCGGCCAGATGGATCTCGCCGACCCGCCGCAGCGGCAGCGCGGCCAGCTCGGCCATCGGCTCGCGCCCGTGATTGGTCGCCGAGACCTGCACGTTGGTGACGTCCAGCAGCAGACCGCAACCGGTCCGCTCGCACAGCGCGGTGATGAAGGCAGCCTCGCTCATCGTGGCGTGACGGTACTCGACGTAGGTGGACGGGTTTTCGATCAACACCTGCCGACGCAGCGCATGTTGTAGCTGGTCGACATGGTCACATACCCGGGCCAGGGTCGGCTCGTCGTAACACAGCGGTAGCAGGTCACTGAGGAACTGCCCGTCGTGCGTCGACCAGGCGAGATGCTCGCTGAAGAGCGCCGGCTCGTAACGCTGCTGAAGCGCCGACAGGCGCCGGAGATGCTCCGGGTCCAGGGATGCGGCCGAGCCTATGGACAGACCCACGCCATGCATCGAGATCGGATGATCCCGGCGGATTCTCTGTAGATGGTGATGGGGCGCACCGCCTGCCCCCATGTAGTTCTCGGCATGCACCTCGAACCAGCTGATGGCACCGGGCGCGGACAAGGCCTCGTGATAGTGACAGGGTTTGAGACCGATGCCGGCGCGACGCGGCATGGATGGCGAAGCAGACATGACTCGGTGCTCATGATTCGTGACGATGCCGCTGTCAGGGGTTGACCGCCATTGGACCGGCGCTCCGGACCGTGTCGACCACGGACCGGAGCATCCGTGGGCCGGGTGCTCAGCCCGGCAGATCGCGGTCCTGGGCTTCCAGAGCGCCCTTACGACCACCGGGCAACGCGTACGTGTCACCCTCCTCGACGCCGTACTTCAGACATTCACCCTTGGGCACCAGCTTCCAGGCATTGCCCTGATAGTCGACCTTGGAGGTCCCCGCGCAGGTGGTGCCCGGCCCGGCCGCGCAGTCGTTCTGCCCGGCCATCGCGATGCCGTAGCACTTCTCCTTGCCACCTGCCGCGTCGACAGTCGCCGGCGTCATGGCCATCGACACGGCCATCGCGATCGAGCCGGCCACGGCGGCGGTGGCAGCGACCTTGGTACACACTTTACGATTGGACTCCATACTACTCTCCTGTGAATGGCGCGCCGCCAGTGCGGCGCATGGCTCGGATTGAAGACCCGGTACGCATGTCACTCGATGTTGCGGCGCGCTGCGGGCAATGGAACCGCATCACCCACCTCGCGGACAACCGTCCCGCGCTCATCATGGCAGCGGCTGAAGCGAGGGTTCGGCGTGGCGGTCGACCAGACTCGCAGCTTCGACAACGCCCCGTCCGGCAAAGTTCCACCCGGCATCGATCGCCCGCGACCTCCGGGTCCGACCGCGCACTGCCGCTGTACCAGGCGTCGAGGGCTGTGCCAGGCCGCGTCCTCATTCGCTGGCCCCGACGCCCGTCACACACCTGCCACGCGCGCTGTGGCGCGGATGGCCGTACACTCCGGGGGATCTGAACATCTCACTCGAATGCCTGTCTGGACGATGAAACGATTTCTTCTTCTGACCCTGCTCGGCCTGCTTCTGTTCGGCTGCAATCAACGTACCCAGCTCGCGGTCTACACGCCGGTGCGGGAGCTGGTGTTCGAGGATTCGGTGCTGGCCGACTGCCTGGTCCGGCAGGCCCGGGAGCATGGATGGGAGACCGCCGGTCAGGTGGTCAGCCTGCGCTGCAACAGCGCCGAGCAGCCGATGATCCACTCATTGTCCGGTCTGCAACAGCTGAGCAATCTGGAGTCCCTGGATCTCGCCCACAACGCCATTGACGATGCGACGCCGGTGTTTGAGCTGAGCAATCTCAGGCATCTGGATCTGGGCCACAACGCGGTCCGCACCTTACCGGTCAAGGACCACCTGCTCGAGCTCAGCTACCTGAACGTTGATCACAATCAGATCTCGACGCTCACCTGGATCGCGGCGCTTCCATACCTGAAACACCTGTCGGTCAGTGGCAACCAGATCCGGGATCTGACTCCGCTACGCAACGCCGAACAGCTGCTCGAGCTGGACGTCAGCCACAACCAGGTCCGTGACCTCGATCCGCTCGCTACGCTGGTGGCGCTGCAACGTCTGAACCTGGGGCACAATCCGCTGACCGGTCTGGGCGCCCTGGCGCGGCTCACCGCCCTGCGCAGCCTGTCCCTGGACGGCGCCGGGATCCGCCATATCGAACCACTGACCGCGCTGGTCGCGCTCGCCACGCTGTCACTGGCCGACAACCGCCTGCAGGACATCGGCCCACTCGCGGCGCTGATCGATCTGGAGCAGCTCACCCTGAGTGGCAATCCGATAGATTCGCTGCAAGCGCTGCATGGTCTGGGCTCGCTGGTCTCGGTGGACGTACGCGATACACCTGAGCTGCCGTGCGCGCAGATCGAAGCCCTGGTAAAGGTGTTTGGCGGCGACGCTGTAAAGCACGACCCGTGTGACGGTGAACCCCGCAGCGGCGCCCTGCAAGGGCTCGCGCCGCGACCGCAGCGGCAGCTGAGCTGAGCATCACCAGACACACCCCGCGTCGCAAGCGTCTCCCGGCCCTGTGAACCGAAGCTCATGGACGCGATAGCAAACCGCTCCCCAGACCAAGCCCCATCAGCGCGGTGATGGTCAGGATCGAGACCAGGTTGAGGACGATGCCGGCACGGGCCATCTGCGCGATGGTCACGTGCCCGGCGGAGAAGACTATCGCGTTGGGCGGCGTCGCCACAGGCAACATGAAGGCGCAGCTCGCGGCCAGCGCGGTGGCGACGAGCAGGGGCGACGGATCGACCTGGAGTGCGACGGCCGTCGCGGCGATCACCGGTAACAGGGTCGCGGCCACCGCGGTGTTGCTGGTCACCTCGGTGAGGAACACCACCAGCGCGGCCACGCCCAGCACCACGATCACCATCGGCATGCCGGCAAGACCGATCACCGCGGAGGCCAGCCACGCGTCCACGCCATGCCGGGCGATGGCATCGGCCAGAGTCAGCCCGCCACCGAACAGCAGCAGGATATCCCACGGCAACCGGCGCGCGGTCGCCCAGTCCATGGCGTAGATACGGCTCGGGTAATCGACCGGGATGGCGAACAGCGCAAGCCCCGCGCTCATCGCGATCACGGCGTCGGTGAGCCCGTGAAGACCGGTGAGCTGGACGAGGAACGGCCGGGACATCCAGGCCAGCACCGCGCTGGCGAAGACCAGGGCCGCGGTCCGTTCGCCCCGCGACCAGGGGCCCAAGGCGTGCAGCTGTTCGACGAACAGCGCACGGCTACCGGGCAGGCTGCGTGGCATGTCACGGCACGCCACCCGGGTCAGATACAGCCAGGCACAGGGCAACATCAGCAGCGCGAAGGGCAAGCCCACCGCCAGCCAGTCGAGCATGCCGAGGTCGATGTCGTAGCGCTCGCGCAGGAACGCCGCCAGCACCAGATTCGGTGGCGTGCCGATCAGCGTGGCCGCACCACCAATCGAGCTCGAGTAGGCTATCCCCAGCAACAAGGCGCTGCCGATGGCCCCGTCGGCGCTGACGTCCGCCCGCCGATCGGACGCTGCCGAGGCATCGATGGACGCCAACAGGCTGGTCGCGATCGGCAGCAGCATGATGGCGGTCGCGGTATTCGATATCCACATGCTGAGCAGCGCCGAGACCAGCATGAACGCGCCGACCAGTCGGCGTGTGTCGCTACCGGCGGCACGCAGGACCAGCAGGGCCATGCGTCGATGCAGGCCCCAACGCTGCATCCCCAGCCCGATGAGGAATCCGCCCAGGAACAGGAACACCAGGCTGTTCGCGTAGGGCGCCGCCGCCTGCTCGGCGGTCGCCACACCCAGCAGCGGAAACAAGCACAGGGGCAACATCGCGGTCGCCGCCAGCGGCACGGCCTCGGTCAGCCACCACGCCGCCATCCACACCGCGACCGCGGCGGTCGCCCTCCCCGGCGGCTCCAGGGCCGCCTCCGCGCCACCTGTGAGCAGGTAGGCGACCGAGGCCAGCAGCGGTCCGGCAACCAGGGCCAGACCGTTGCCACCGCGTGCTCTGGGCGGCCGCTCTCGGCCGGCTGTACTGTCCGCTGGTTGCTCCGGGCTCATGACGCGCCACTGTACCGTGCTTCATGGCGCATCTCATCCGCGTCAGCTGGCAACGACCTCGACATAGGTGTTGTTGAAGCAACCGCCGTCGGCGATGTCCGAACGCAGGTCGGGCACCAGGACATTGATGGTCGTGTCAGTGCCCGAGCTGCACAGCCAGGTGCCCTTGGGTGAATACACGACCCCGGGCCGCACCGCATCACTCACGCTCAACACCAGCGCCGTCTCACCCAGTTCGTTGTAGACACGCACGCGCTGACCGTCGACCAGACCGCGCGCCACCGCATCGTCCGGGTTCATCTCGAGAATCTCGATGGCCAGATTGTCCGCCACCCCGCCAAAGGTCGCGTTGGTACGCCGCTCGGACGACGGCGACAGCAGCTGCAGACCGAACGAGGTTTCGAGCGCGCGGTACTCGGGCAGGCCGGCCCCGTAGCGGCCGTGCAGATCCGCCGAGTAAAGCTCCGCCTTGCCACTGGCGGTGCTCGGAAACACGTTCTGGAACGCGATCATCGATTGGTCGTCGTTCCCCTCGCCCGTGGTTCCCATGTGCAAGGCGGTGTCGGTGGGCAGCTGGCTCGGACGCAGGCCGCCCAGCCGCGGGTCGGACAGATCCAGCGCATCGTCCATCAACCGAGCGTCATCGGCCTCGAAGGCCGGATCGTCGAAGCCGAATCTCGCCGCCAGACGCCGGAATATCTCGGTGTTCGGCAGCGCTTCACCGACCGGCTCGATCACCGGCTCGGCACGTTGCAGCCACTGCTGACCATAGGCACCGTAGAGATCGGCGATCTCGAAAGGACCACAGGCCGGCAGCACCAGATCCGCGTAGTGCATGCTGTCGGTCATGCTGACCTCGATGCCCAGCGTGAACAGCTCGGGGTGCGCGAGAGCGCTGCGCATGCGCGCCTGGTCGGGATGGGTGGCAACCGGATTGTGGTTGTAGACGACCAGACCCCGCACCGGCGGCGAGCACCCCTGGTCCAGGATATGGCGACTGACATCGAGGATGTTCAGGGTTCGGGTGCCTGGCGGTATCAGATCCGGGCGTTGCAGCCGCGCCGGTGTCTTCGGGAACGCGGCGCCGGGCTTGGCGATCAAACCGCCGCCACGGACACCGAACTTGCCGGCCAGCGCCGGCAGCGCCATCACCGCGCGTTCACTGGCGCCGCCAGTGATGCTGCGCTCCATGCCGTTGGCGACCGCGATGGCCGCCGGCGAGGACTGCGCGTACCAGTCCGCCAGCTTGGCGATGTCCGCCTCGTCCAACCCGCAGATGCGCGCGGCCCGGTCGAGCGGATACTGGCGCGCATGCGCCATGTAGGCCTCGAAACCGACCGTCCAACGCTGCACGAACTGGTGGTCGATCGCGCCCAGACGCTCGAGCTCCGCGGCCAGCGCCAGGGCCAGGACCACGTCCGTGCCCGGTCTGATCGGCAGGTACAGATCCGCCCGCTCGGCAATCCTGATTCGTTTCGGGTCGATGACCACCAGGCGTCCGCCGCGTCGCCGGGCCGTGTCGATGACCCGCGTCAGGTGTAGATTCGACACCGTCACGTTGTTGCTCCAGACGATGATCAGACGCGCGTCCTCGGCCTGCTCCGGCCCCATCCCGGGCATGTTTCCGTACAGGCTCGCATAGGCCAGGCTGCGGATCCCACCGCACAAAGGTCCCCGGTCCAGCAGGCTGGCGCCCAGCGCGTGAAAGAAGCGCCGGTCCATCGAGGCATCGGCCAGCATGCCGTGCGGGCCGGCATAATTGAACGGCACGACGGCTTGCGCACCGTGTTGTTGGATCACGGCGTTCAGACCTTCGAAGGCCAGGTCCAGAGCCTCGTCCCAGCCGACCCGGACGAACTCGCCGGCGCCTTTGCGACCGACGCGCTTTAGCGGGTGACGCAGACGCCGTGGACCGTGGGTGTACTCCGGATAGTAGCGGGCCACCTTGGCGCACACGCGACCGGCGGTGAACGGATTCGCCCGCGATCCCCGCACCTTCAGCACCTCGCCATCGGCATGGGTGACGCTCAGGCTGCAGGTATCCGGACAGTCCAGGGGACAGACCGATGGGCTGACACGGGCATGACTCGGGATCGCGAAACGGTTGACTGCGGACATGGGCACGACCTCATACTCCGGCGACCGCCGGGCTGACTCGGGTGGACGCTCGCACACGCCCGCACTGTGTCGTGCCTGCCACGTGCGTCAAAGATCCAATCGCGTTCCCTCGCGGCGACCAATCGTCACCGGCCGCGCAGCGTTCGTCGTGCGTCCCGCCGGCCTGGCGCCGTCGACTCGACGGATGCACGAGACACCGTCGGGCCCTGCCACCGACCGCGGCGAGCCCAGGGTCGGCTCACCGTCACGATCTGGAGATCGACATGCAGTTCGGCATTGCCTATCCAAACCTCGTCGATGGCGACGAGATCCGGCGATTCGCGATCCACACCGAGTCGCTCGGCTTCGAGTCCATCTGGGCTGGTGATCACATCGTGCTGCCGGTGGGGCGCACCCACGGCTATCCGTACAGTGCCGACGGTTCCTTCCAGCGCCCTTCGGACGTGCCGTTCATGGAGCCCTTCACCCTGCTCAGCTTCATCGGCAGCGTCACCACGAGGATCCGTATCGGCACCACCGTGATCATCGTCCCCTACCGGCACCCGGTCGTGCAGGCGAAGATGCTCGCCTGTCTGGACGTGCTGACCGGCGGACGGGCGATATGCGGCGTCGGCGTCGGCTGGCTGCGCAAGGAGTTCGAGACGCTCGATGCCCCCTACGAGCAGCGCGGGCCGATGACCGATGAGTACCTGGAGATCTTCAAGTGCTTGTGGACCGAGCCGCTGCCGAGCTACCAGGGACGCTTCCACCAGATCTCGGAGATCACCTTCGAGCCCAAACCCATCCAGAAGCCACACATCCCGATCTGGGTCGGCGGCCACAGCCGCGCCGCGGTCCGACGCGCCGTGCGCTACGCCGATGCCTGGCACCCGACCCGCCAGACCCCGGAGCAGGTGGCCGACATGCTGCCGTATCTGCGAGAGCACGCGCGTGAGCTGGGCCGCGACCCGGACCAGATCCTCATCTCGCTGAAACGCGCCCTGCACTTCACCGACCTGGGTCTGGCCGAAGGTGGCAACCCGCTCGCCGCCGGGACCCTGGTCGGCACCGCGCGACAGGTGCTGGACGACATCAAGCGTTGCCAGGACCTGGGCATACGCCAGGTCACCTTCGACTTCCGAACCGCCAACTATGACGAGTGCATCCGGGTCATCGAGCATCTGGCCGAACAGGTGATGGCGCGCTTGCGCTGACCACACGGGACGCGCCCGCACAGCCGGTCTGCGCCGGGGCCGAGCGACGCGCTTGACGGGTCCCGCCCGGCGCCGCACGATCGGACGCCACCTCAAGCCCTCAACCCGCGGACGAAGCAGCCCAATGCCAACCATAGCCCACGACCGACTGCAATCCATCGCCGAAGCCCTGCTGGTTGCCTCCGGCGCGTCGCAGAGCGAAGCCGAGATCGTCGCCCGGCACTGCATCGGTGCCAACCTGGCCGGACACGACAGCCACGGCATCATCGCCATTCCGACGTACATCGACCGGGTCAAGCGTGGTCACATCATCCCCGGCGCGCCCTACGAGGTCGAGCGTGAGTCGGCGACCCACATGGTGGTGAACGG
>JAGRHX010000321.1 GCA_020444775.1 Gammaproteobacteria bacterium | reverse complement strand
GAGCCAGGATCGGTCCTGTTCGTGCTCGGCAAGTTGGCCGATGGCTCCATCGGATTCAAGCAGGCCAAGCTGGTCAACAATGATGGCATCACAGCCAGGACTCTGGCTTGGACGGCAAACGGCACTCCCCACATACTTGCGGTCGGTCAATCTGGAACGGTCCGGGATTACGCCGGATGGCCTCTTGAACAACAGCGCTCATTTGTCGTCACGGCGAATCCAGTCGCGGCCGCCGTGGGTGACATCGATGCCGACGGGACCGCGGATCTGGTCATCGCGACCCAGAACAGCGTTTCCGCCTATGCCCTCGACAGCGGTCTCCAAAAATGGAACGAACCGCTTGCCGGACACTATGATCTTGCACTTGCACAACTGGACGCCGACGCTGCCCTCGAAATAGTACTCGCCGGATCCGCGCCCGGAATCGTTCTGGATGGTGCAACCCTGGCAACTGACTGGCAGTACGCCGGTGGATTCGGTGGCAGGCTAGCCACGGGCCATCTGGATCCTGCCGGTGGTATCCAGTGGGTCGGCACGACTACCCAGCAGTTGCTGTCGATCTTCGACGCCGATCCCTGGGGCCCGCTCGGGAGTATCCCGACCGCGACGTATATCCATGCCATCGCAACAGCAAAAGTCGATGAAAGCGGGCACGATGCGATCCTGGCCGCCAACGACCAATGGGGTTCGGTCCATGTCTATGACCCCGTTACACTCCTCGAGCTGTTCAGTGTCCCGAATGGCGCCTGGGGCATCAACGCAGTCGCAGGTGCGGATATCGACGGCGACGGACACGCCGAGATCGTCTTCGCAGCAACGACCGCGACGCAGACCGAACCCCTGATTACCGTCGGGGACAGTCAGGGTGGATTCCTGAAATGGCGGTTCTATCCGGCCTCAAACCCGTTTCTCACGACCGCCTTGGGTGATATCAACGGCGATGGCAGCACCGAACTGGTCGCCGCCGCACCCGGAGTCTTCGGGTCCGAGGGCACCATCGAGATTTTCGACGCGGCAACCGGTCTTTCCGAATGGCGCAGCCCCCCAACGCCGCTGGCCGGAAATGCTCCGATCAACGTTTCGGCCGCTAGCATTCATCTGCTACCTCGCCCCGGCTCCCCGGGCATGGATATCATCCTGGCGGGAACCCAAAATGACGATGGCCGAATCTTCGTCGTCGACGGCGTCTCCCTGCAGACGACCCTGCAGATTGGTCAGTACGCGACTGGGCCCTTGAAATCGCGTCAGATCGTCGGCTTGTCCTTGTTCGATTACGACGACGATGGGATCGACGACTTCGTGGTCGCTTCGTCGCCGACGAATTCTGCTCCACCATTGGCACTCATTCAGATTTTCTCGCGCATCGATGGTGCGCTGTTGTGGAGCACGAGTTCGTTTGGCGCGGGTGCAGGCGCCATATCGGACGTCCTCGTCGTTCCCGGCGCAGTCGCCGGCGAAATGGACATGGTCGCCGTCATGTCGAATGGCCTCCGGGCGGTGAACCTTCAAAACGGCTTGCTCGACTGGATACTCGCTGCGACAAATAGCGGCGCCCTGTATCTGCCAAATGGCGTGAACGGGCCGGAATTCGCCGTTTTCCTGAACGAGGGAGCCCTGACGTTCTACGACGCAACTTCGCGGGTATATCTGCGCAGTTTCGCCCTGCCCGCGCCGGTCAGTGCCTTGCTCTCAATTGGGGGAGACGTGCATCAACTGGTTGCCGCTGCCGGAAACAAGCTCGCGTACCTGGATGGCGTAAGTGGGGTGACCAGGGCGGAAACCGACAATCTGGGGGCTTTTGCCGATCGCGGGACGCAGCTTTCAGTGTCGCAGCAGGACGCTCACTCGGTCATCCTCGCCAGTGCATCACGGGCCGCCCTTTATCGGCACAGCCTGGACATCGACCACATCTTCTCCGCCGCATTCGAATGAACCATCCCGATCACGGATCGCGGGACACGCTGGTACTAATATTGTGTGCCGGCAAGTCCGGTTTGAATGCCTTCAGGAGCTTCGAATGAAAATGCGGCGACGGAAATCTGCGTGGCCACTGGTGCTTGCTTCGACTTTGACAGCCGCAACGGGGCTGGCCGAGCCCACGCCCCAATTCAGCGAACTCGGCCACCGTGTCGACTACCTCGCTTCGGCTGCCCAGGGCCGATTTGCCAAGGCAGACCTTGACGGCGACGGCGTACAGGACCTGGCCTTCGTCGGCTATGCCGGGGGGCCGGTACTCTTCGTCCTTGGCAAACTCGGCGATGGCACGCTGGGATTCAAGCTATCCAGATCGATTCCGGAGGATGGCGGGATCTCTCGACTGCTTGCGTGGAGCTCTGCGGGTCAATCGCACATCGTTTCGATCGGCGCAAATGGAAGCGTGCGCTATTATTCCGGCTGGCCGCTCACTGAGTCCCGGAGCTTCCCCGTGATCCCGGGCGCCGTCGCTGGCGAGATCGAAGATGTCGACAACAGCGGGGCTGACGACTTGGTCGTGCTCACGTCGGAAGGACTCTATGCCTATTCGATGACGGACGGACTTCCGGAATGGGATTATCCGACCAGCGGAAACTCCGACCTGGCGCTCGCCCAGCTCGACGCAGACCCCGCGCTCGAATTGATACTGGCCGGTGGCATTCCCGGCCTGGTGCTCGATGGCGCGACCCGCGCCACGGACTGGCAATACATCGACGGCTTCGGAGCGCGGCTCGCCACAGGGCGGTTTGCTTCCGGTGGTGGAACCCAGTGGGCTGGCGCAGCACACTGGAACCAGTTCACCGTATTCCGGGCTGCGCCATGGTCGCCACTTTGGACCGGATCGACTCCGATGGACATCGGCGCCGTGGCGACCGCTACGCTCGACAGCAGCGGCCGCGATGTCATCCTCTATGGAGACGGCCAGTGGGGCTCGGTGCATGTCGTCGACACCATCACCCATCAGGATAGATTTTCCCTTCCGAACGAAGGCTATGGCGTCAATGCCATCGCAAGCGCGGATGTCGACGCCGATGGAATCTCGGACATCGCCTTTGCCAGTGCCGAGGCCTATTCATTTACGAACGATCCCCTTCTGACCGTCGCCAACGGACAGAGCGGGGCCGTTTCGTGGCAGTTCTTCCCGACCGATGGACCATTCGTCGTCTCAGCCCAGGGGGATGTCGACGGGGACGGGCGCGTGGATCTCGTCGTTGCCACGAACCCGTATGCATCGAACGGGCGTGTAGCCATTTTCGACATGGAGACGGGAGAGGAAGAGTGGCGCGGTCCCGGCCAGATCGGCAACGCCAACGATCCTTTCTATATTGCGGTATCCGAGATCAAGCTCGTACCGCATGTCGGTTCGCCGGGAATGGACATCGTTTTGGCGGGCACATCGGTTTACGACGGCCGGATAACTGTGGTCAATGGCGTTACCCGGCTAGTGTCCCTGCAGATCGGTTATTACAGTTCCGGGCCGATGATGTCGCGAAACGTGAAAGGTCTGGCGCTGCTCGACTACAACAACGACGGCGTGCAGGATTTCGTGGTCGCTACGCAGCCCTCGACGACTGGCGCAAGTGGCGCCCTGTTGCAGGTGTTTTCGGGAGTGGATGGCGCCTCGCTATGGACTTCGGTGGCAATGGGCAGTGGATTCAGCACCATCAACGGTGTAGTCATTGCCGACCCGCCGAGCGGACTCCAGGGCAAGGAGCTGGTGGCGGTCTTGCCTGAAAGCCTGCGGGCGTACAACAGTCAGAATGGCCTCCTCACTTGGGTCATTGCGGCCGCGAACGATGGCGCCGTTTACGTTCCCAATGGAGTTTCCGGACCTGAGCTCGGTGTATTCCTTGGAGGGGGTGCGGTCACGTTCTACAACGCCAAGACCCAGGCCTACGCTAGGAGCTTCACCCTGCCCGCACCATTGCGCGATGTAGTTGCAGCCGGTGGCGACCTGCACACATTGTTCGTTGAGGCTGCGGATTCCGTGGCCTTCGTCGATGGAGAGTCCGGAAATGTTCGCGCCGTGACGGAGTATCTCGCTCCATTTCCAGAGGCAGGTTCCAAGCTGTCGGTATCCGCCACGAACAACGCCTCGTGGCTCGTCGCGAGCGGCACGCAAGCCGCTCTTTTCCGTCACCGACTCGATCTGAGCGACAGTATTTTCTCCGACTCTTTCGAGGCCCCTTAGCGATCCTCTGTTCGATTCACGCGAGCACCAAATCGTGATCTGCCTGATACCCGTCCCGTCCTTGCCGCGACGACGGCGTCTCACTACAGGCGCGCAGAGCTCGATTCGACGCAGCACGCGGGCCCGTGGCTACCAGGGGACCAGCGAACAGCAACCTGCGATTATCGCATTGATGGCGCAGGAATCGATTTCTTCATCATGGGGGGCATCGTCCGGCGCCTTGCCGTCATCGCCTTTGGCGGGCGGCTGGACGGTGGACAGGACGATGAATGCGCGGCGGCATGCGATGAAGCGCAGTCGCAGCAGCGGAACCAGGCGCAACACGCCCCGTCTCAGAACCATGCGCCTGGCGAAACCGGAACAGGAACCGCGCCCGTGGAGGTGGCCGTGCGCACAGGTGTAGCCCTTCAGCGGGGACAGATGACGCTGGTAGAGATCAATGCCGAGCGCAACTGCACGACGCATGGGAAACCACGCAGGGAAAGCTGTCGACAACCGCAAGCATAGCCTCAACTCACCCCCTCGATCGAGGAACGCGATTGCCGAGGTGTTCTATCGGGCCTATCCCGAACGGTAGAAGCGAGCGGGGCCAGCGGCTGTTTCGAGTGGGCACGAAAGAACCCGCGATCTCGCGCGAGAGCCAGTCTCGACTGGCTGCGGGAAACGGGCGATTCGACGCGCAGCCTGCCCGACCACCCGGTTCGCGTACGCGGCTGAAAGTGGCTATCGCCGCGCATGGGCCTCGAGATACCCGGTCGCACGCGGGAAGCCTGCGTCCTGAGCGATTGGTAGCCGTCCAGGACCTTCACCCGCTGCAGCCATCGCGACCGATCCTGGGGCGACCGGGCATCGCCGGCGCAGGCCCGTCGCGTACCGGCCAGCCAGCGTCGGGCGTAACTCGGCGCTCGACGCGATCCCCGAACAGCTTGCGACGATCTTCCGCGATCGCCATCGACAGGCGACCGCCACCGACTTCACTGCCCAAATCGAGAACGCGCTGCGGAACTCGATGTTCCTCGACCTGTGCTCGCCGGCATCCTCAGGCTCGCGCGGGATCAACGAGAAAACAGGATCCTTCAAGTGCCTGCACGGCAAATGACGCGTGCACGCAGCGGTCGTCGACGCCGTTCCGCTCTCCGCTGGCCCGGCTACGGGTGCTTCCCCGACGCCCTGCGCTTCCGCGCCCGCGCCGACCGAGCCATGACCACGGTGCCAGCCGAGCCAGTCGCGGCGGACGCGTGCCGAAGGCGGCGTAAAGGAGCAAGGGATCTCCAAACCGGTCGCCGGCGCCCGCGCTATGCGTCGACACGCGGATCCCCGGTTCCTCCAACCTGGATCCGGTGACCATTACCTCGACCCCCATTGCGCTCAGCGGCGCCCAAAGATCACATACACGCTGCCGGCATCCGCGTTGCCATTGGGATCGGCCTGCTGGGCACCGATGATCAGGTCGTCGAGACCGTCGTGGTTGAGGTCGGCGCTGGCGA
>JAGRHX010000320.1 GCA_020444775.1 Gammaproteobacteria bacterium | reverse complement strand
TTGCCGAGGCGCTCGAGCTCGGCGGAGAGTGCGCGGTAGACCTCGAGAACCTTCGCGTCGACGGTCAGGACCGGCACGATCACGGAGACGTCGAGGTCCGGCGTGGGGCGCGGCGCGACTTCGACGACCGGCGGCGCTTCGGGGGTGCTGAGCTCGGTCATCGCCCGGCGCGCTCCGTGAGGGGGACGCGCGCTTCCGACACGCTGAACATGTCACTCGCGCGCACGGCGAGTTCCGCGAGCAGGCCCAGCAGGAAGAAGTACACGCTGGCCATGGTGCACAGCATGAAGTACGTGACGTAGAGCTGGCCCGAGGCTCCGAAGCTCCCGGATCCACCGACGAGGATCGCGAGGTGCGCGAGCGCGCCGACGAGGAACGGCAGCGCGAGCAACATGAAGTATTGCAGCGGACGACGCGAGAAGCCCGCCAGCAGCTTGATCGCGAACAGGTCGAAGAACACTCGACGCACACGACCGATGCCGTACTTGCTGGACCCGAAGCGCCGCGCCCGGTGGTTCACGACGAGTTCACACACACGCGCGCCGTTCGCCGCCGACATGGCCGGCAGGAAGCGGTGCTGTTCCGCGTAGATCGGCAAGCGCGCGATGACCTCGCGGCGGAAGACCTTCAGCGTGCACCCCGTGTCGTGGATCGGCACGCCGGTGACGAGCGCGATCAGGCGGTTGGCGACGATCGACGGCAGCCGCCGCAGGATGAAGCCGTCCTGGCGACTCTTGCGCCAGCCGGCGACGACGTCGTAGCCGCGCTCCAGCGTCTCGAGCATGCGCGGGATGTCCGCGGGGTCGTTCTGCAGGTCGCCGTCCAACATGACGATGACGTCGCCTCGCGCCGCGTCTATGCCGGCCTGCATCGCCGCGCTCTGGCCGAAGTTGCGTTGGAACCTGACCAGCTGCACGTGCTCGCCGTGGCTCGCGGCGGCGGCTTGCAGCCGCTCCCAGGTGCGATCCGAGCTGCCGTCGTCGACCAGCACCAGCTCCCAGGGGTGCTCGAAGCCATCGAGCGCGGCGTGAACCTCGCGAAACAGCGGCTCGACCGACTCCTGCTCGTTGTACATGGGCACGACGATCGAGACCGTCTCCGCGGCCGTGGGCGGTGATGGCGCGGGCTGAGGGGTGCCGTGGCCGCTGACGGCGGTCGGTGTGGCGGGCTGTACGCTCATGTTCCTCGAGATCGATTGGGAATTGAATGAGAATGGCTTTGGTGCGGTGTCACCGTCGGCGCCACCCGGAGCGTAGCCGGTGGTGCCCGAACGAGCGGCTGCATCGCAATCACTCGAGGTCCGCGATACGCGCTGCTCCATGCCCATCGGCGCGGGCATTGCCGGCGCTTCGAGGCTCGCTGGGAGGCACCGCGAGCTTGCCTTCCGGCCGGTCCTCGAGTGTCGATCCGGGGGCGCTCGCCAGCGGCTGCTCGCGGCGCGCCGCGTTCCAGGGGAGGAAGCCGATGAGACCCGCGAGCACCGCGCAGGCCAGCATGAACAGATGCAGATTGACCGCGGCAGCCAGGCCGCTGCGGGCATCGATTCCCAGTGGTATCAGGCCGGCAAGGATACCCGCTTCGTAGGTGCCCGCACCAGCAATGCCGTGGACCGGTAGAACGCTGCTCAGCTCACCCGTGGCGGCGGCCAGCAACGCGACCATCGGTGGGCAATCGAGTAAGAGCATCAGCACCCAGCCATAGGCCAGGAGCTTGGCCAGCCAGTTCCCCCAGCCGAGCATGACGATGGACCACCAGGCATGGCCGGCGGGTGGGTGCGCACAGAGCTGCAGCAACAGCCCCCGGAGTCTGTCTGGCCAGAGCGCTTCGTGCGAGCGTGTCGCGGCACCCGCCGCGAGCCGGACCTGGACGATGCCCGACAGCCAGCGTAGCAACAAGGTGACCAGCAGCGCGGCGGTCAGCGCGGCCAGTGCCGGCAGCGTGCCCGCGGTGATGACGAGCAGCGCCGCCAGGCCACAGCCGAGCAACATCAGCAGGTCCAGGACGCGCAACCAGAGCAGCAGCAGCAGACTCTCGCGCAGCCCCACCTGGAACTGTTGATGCATGAGCAGTGGAAACGCGGCTTCGCCGCTTCGAAATGGCAAAAGGACATTCAGCAGATTGTGGCGCAGTATCAGCACGGTCGCCGCCAGCGCAGGCACGTTGGGGCGCGGGGCCGACGACGGCCGGGCGTCCATCCAGCGTGCCAGACGCAGGCCCCGGAGCAGATAGCTGAGTAGCACCAGCAGCACCGCCGGTAGGGTCTCGAGTGGTCCGAGCTGCAGCCAGATGGCGAGCGTCGCCCGCCAACCGACCAACCACTCCACCGTTACCAGCAGGATCACCGTCAGCAGCACGCTGGCGAGCAGGCGCAGGGCTCTGCCGCGGGGCCTGGCCGGCGCTGGTGTAGGTGCGGCAGTGCTCATCGATCGAGCCTGCTGCAGGCGAGCGCGATCGACGCTGGCGAGCGGAAGCCGTGGGGTACAGTCACCATGGCTCTGGTCGCAGCGGGCAAGGCCTGGCCCGGTCCGCGTTAATCGGGGCAGCGCTTCCAGGTGGTGTTGACGGCGCTCGTCGAGCAGCGCTCGCCCAGACACAGCGTCATGGTCTTGAGTGCAATCTCGTCGTCACTGACAAGCTCGGCGGTATAGGTCGCCGTCATCTTGCCGCCACCGGGACGGGCCTGGGCGGTCAAGGTCAGGAACGGGCCCTCACGTAGTGCCTGCAGGGGCGTTACGGGGGCGGTTGGCGCGGCATCACGCGACGCCGCCAGCCGCAGCATGCCTTGCTGGCGAAAGCCGTCCTCCAGGAACACCCGATGGCTGCCCCGGGCACAGTCCTCGGACCAGCGACCGACCAGGAATCGAGTCTCGGGCTTGACCGCGTTGTCGAACGCCGGGCTCGCATTCGCGATTCCCAGACAGGCGCACAGCGCGACCAGCAACGCCAGCGACTTGGGAGCCCTTCCAGGTTGCGGTCCGAAAATCTGACGGAAGCGATGGGCGCTGAGCTTGACGAAGGGCTTCATGATGATCCTCTGGTCGGTCTTCGGGTTGGATGTCCCCGCCCTGGCAGCAGCGCAGCGACGCGCGCACCCGGATCCGGTGCGCTTGATTCTACCCCAAGCCGCACCGCACCGACGCGGAGCAATCCCAGAGATTCGGCACCTCTGTCGCCGAATAGCCGGACACGAAGGGTTTGCTCGCGCCGCTGTGCGGGTCGAAGGTGTGGCGGGCTACGCTGGCCATGTTCGCGCCATAGACGTGGATGGAGATGGAGGCCCGGTCGCCGAGTGCGTTGCTGACCTGATGGATGTCACCGATGCGCGGCGACACGGCACTGACCATGCCCGGCTCGAGCGTCTCGTTGTCGCCGCTGCGCAGACCGGGCGCCGTCGGCGGGCCGTCGCCGAGCGAGAAGCTCTGCGCCGTCTCGGCGCCGCGTAGCATGCCGATCAGTCCCCACACCGTGTGATCGTGGATGGGCGTCCGCTGACCCGGGCCCCAGACGAAGCTGATCACCGAGAATCGCTCCAGCGGATCGCAGTACAGCAGGTATTGCTGGTAGTGCTCGGGGTGGGGGGTGGCAAAGCGTTCAGGCAGCCAGTCGTCATGGGCGACCAGACGCGCCAGGTGCTCGCCGCCCCGGGCCAGCATGGTGGCCTCGTCCTGCGCGTGGACATCGACGAGCGCGGTCATCGCGAGCACGAACTCGCGCAGTGGATTGATGGACCCGAAATCACGTTGGGGCGCCATTGCCGGGTTGGCCGACATTGCCAGTCTCCTCCTCATGCATCGACGGTATTGATGTGGACGGTATTGATGTGAATGACCGCATCCAGCTCGTCACGAGGGCTGGTGTTGCGCGTTCTGTTCCCTACTCATTGTCTATTCCCTTTTCATCTAAGCATATTACCGTCGATTCGTGGGGGCGACGTGCCCCAGGACGTGCCCCAGATCGAGCCCGGGTCCCGCCATCACCGGCCGGGGCGCGCGGCAAGCGTTGGCAACCAGCGCCCGGCACACGACAATGACCCGCGCAGCTGGAGCTGCGCAGATGGCCGGGTACGCGCTGCGCGACCGGCCCGGCTTGGATTCGACGAGGCCCAGAACATGCCCAACAACGTCAAGCTGGTCGTCTCCGCGCTGGTGATCGTTGCCGGGGGCGCGCTGTTCCTGGTCGACAGCGCTGCCGGCGCGGGCGCCTGGCGCTATCTGTCCCTGGTGCTCGTGCCGTTGATGATCGGCGCAATGTGGATCTTCCCCGAGGCCAACGCCAAGGGGATACGCAAGCAGAGCGCGGCGATGCGTGAGGATCGCCGAGCAAGCCACTGAAAGGCTGTGCGAAACGCCCAAGGCCTGCTGCACGGCGCTTCGATGTGTGCCGCGGCGTTGTGTCGACCACCGAAATCGGCTACCGAGCTCGCTACGCGCACGCTTGCGTGCACCCGCGCGCCCCGCGGCACACGCTCAGACAGCGTCTCGCCATGGCCGCGCGAATGTTTTGAAGCCTCCGAGGAGACCCTGGCTCATGTCCGACACCGTTCTGCTCGAGATCGAGGATGGCGTAGCGACCGTCACGCTCAATCAGCCCGAAGTGCGCAACGCGCTGACTCCCGAGCTGCGCACCGCGTTTCGCGAGGTGGTCTGTGCCCTGGAGTTCGACGAGCGGGTGCGCTGTGTGGTGCTCACCGGCGCCGGCGATCACTTCATGGCTGGCGGCGACATCCGCACCATGCGGCAGCGTCTGGAGCTGAGCGAGTCCGAGCGCCGTCAGGCGATCCTGGAAGGCATCCATCTGCTGCATCTGCCGCTGTTCGCCATCCGCCGCATGGGCAAGCCGGTGGTGGCCAGCGTGCGCGGCGCGGCGGCCGGCTTCGGTGTTGGCCTGGTGGCGTGTTGCGATCTCGCGATTGCCGCGGACAGCGCCTTCTTCACTCTGGCCTATTGCCACATCGGCGCGAGTCCGGACGGTGGCTCGTCGTATTTCGTGGGCCGCACCCTGGGCATGAAGCACCAGATGGAGCTGGCCTTGTTGGGGGAGCGATTCGGAGCCGAGCGCGCGCTACAGCTGGGTCTGGTCAACTGGGTGGTGCCCGAGGCCGAGCTGCAGGCACGCACCCGTGAGCTGTCCGGCCGTCTGGCACAGGGACCGACTCGTGCCTACGCCAACGCCAAGGCGCTGTTCAATTCGGTTCACCATCTCTCCATGGAGTCACAGCTGCAGATGGAAGCCGAGCGGATGGCCGACAGCATGCTCAGCGAGGATCACGCCGAGGGCGTACATGCGTTCCTGGCCAAGCGTCCGCCCCGGTTCACCGGTCGTTGACCACTCGTAGCGTGCCGTGCGCTCGACTGCCGGCCGGACCCGAGCCGACATCTGGTGGTGCTCCGTTGCGTGGCGATCTCGCGGGCGATTTCGCGCTACAATCGCGCGCTTTTATTCAACCCTGCGGCCCGTCGGCCGCATCCTGGAGCAGACAGCGATGGCAGAATGTCCGGTTTGTGGCGCCGATGTCGAGGTTGGTGACGATGCGATCGAAGGCGAGCTGATGGAATGCGAGGAGTGCGGTACCGAGCTCGAGGTTCTGTCGGTCGATCCGGTCAGTCTGGGTGAGGCACCCGAGAGCGAGGAGGACTGGGGACAATGAAGATCGGTTTCCTCCACTCCCTGATCCGAAAAGAGGAGAAGCTGCTGCTCGACGAGTTCAAGCGGCATGAGGGCGTGGACGTGGTCATGCTCGATGACCGCAAGTTGATCTTCGATCTGCGCAGCAAGCCCGATGTGGACGTGGTCGTGGAGCGTTGCATCAACCACTCGCGTGCGTTGCACGGCCTCAAGCTGTTCGAGAGCGCCGGCATCAAGTGCGTGAACTCGGCACGCGTGGCATCGATTTGCGGCGACAAGATCCTGACCTCGCTGGCGCTGCAGGAGGCCGGCGTGCCGCAGCCCGAGCTGCGTATCGCGTTCACCGAGGAGTCCGCACTCAACGCCCTGGACGAGCTCGGCTACCCGGCCGTGCTGAAGCCAGCAGTGGGCTCATGGGGTCGGCTGCTCTCCAAGGTCAACGATCGCGACGCGGCAGAGACCATCCTCGAGCACAAGACCATCCTCGGCAGCTACCACCACTCGATCTTCTACATCCAGAAGTACGTCGATAAGAAGGGGCGTGACATCCGCAGCTTCGTCGTCGGCGATCGTTGTATCGCGGCCATCTATCGCAGCTCCGAGCACTGGATCACCAATACCGCGCGCGGTGCGAAGGCGAGCAACTGCCCGATCAGCGAGGAGCTGGCCGAGATCTCGGTGCGCGCGGCGCGTGCCGTGGGCGGTGGGATGCTGGCCATAGACGTGTTCGAGACGCCACGTGGGTTGCTGGTGAACGAGGTCAACTACACGATGGAGTTCCGCAACAGCATCGACACCACCGGCGTCAACATTCCGCGGCTGATGGCCGAGTACGTGGTCGAGCAGGGCCGATGAGCGGTCCCTCGCGAGAAGCGCCGATCCGAGCCGCGATTGTCGGCGGCTCGGGTTACTCCGGCGGCGAGCTGTTGCGTCTGCTGCACTTCCATCCGGCGGTGGAGGTGGTTCAGGTCACCTCCGAGCGTCTGGCCGGGAAGTTCGTGCATAGCGCTCATCCGAACCTGCGCCAGGTGTCGAGGTTGAAGTTCTGCGCGTTGAGCGAGCTCGAGGCCTGTGACGTGTTGTTCTTGTGCCTGCCGCATGGCAGCGCCGTGCAGCACATCGATCGGATGCGCGAGCTGGCGCCACGGATCATCGATTCATCGGCTGATTTCCGGCTCACCGATCCCGCGCTCTATCAGACCTGGTACGGCAAGCCGCATCCACGTCCGGAGCTGCTCGGTCAGTTCGCCTACGGCATTCCGGAGGTGAACCGCGAGGCTATACGCCAGGCCACCGAGGTGGCGTGCGCCGGCTGTAACGCGACCGCGACCATCCTCGCACTGCGACCGTTCGTGAAGCGTGGGCTGGTGGAGCGAGCGGTGGTCGAGGTCAAGGCCGGATCCAGCGAAGGCGGTAATGCGGTCAACGAAGGCAGCCATCATCCCGAGCGCAGTGGGGCGGTGCGTTCCTACAAGCCGTCGGGACACCGTCATACGGCCGAGATGATCCAGGTGCTGGGCGACGTTCCGGTGCATTTCTCCGCGACCTCCATCGAGATGGTGCGTGGCATTCTCGCGACCTGCCATCTGTTCCTGAGCCAGGACGTGTCGGAGAAGGACGTGTGGAAGATCCTCCGCGAGGATTACGGCGACGAGCCCTTCGTTCGTATCGTCAAGGAACGTTCGGGTATCTACCGTTACCCGGAGCCGAAGATACTATCGGGTACGAACTACTGTGACATCGGCTTCGAACGTGACGAGCACGCGCGTCGCCTGGTGGTGATCAGCGCCATCGACAACTTGATGAAGGGCGCGGCCGGGCAGGCCGTGCAGGCCTTCAATCTGATGCATGGTCTGGCCGAGAGCTGCGGGCTGGAGTTCCCGGGCCTACATCCTATCTGAGGCAGTCAACGAAGGTGTGTCGCATCCTATTGGCACGCAGCGCAGTGCCTTTCGATCCGCAGCCGCATCTCCAGGCGATCGCGGCGATTGCGCGCGATAGCAAGGAGTATCAAGGGCACGGCTGGGGTTGTGCCTGGCTGGTCGACGGTGACTGGCGTCTGTATCACGACATCAAGCCAATCTGGGAGGACGTCCTTCCCGATGTGCCCGATACCACCTGTCTGGTGGTGCACGCGCGCAGCGCCTTTCGTGACGAGGGCATCGTCGTCGAGAACAACATGCCGTTTTGCGACGGCCGTTTCGTGTTCGCCTTCAACGGCGAGCTGCGTGGCGTGCGCATCAAGGAGGAAGGTCGCATCGGTGCGGAGAAGATCTTCAACTACGTCAAACGTTTCGACCACGGCGACATGACGCAGGCCTTGCAGCGTGGCACGGAGGTCATCGAACGGCGCAGTCGTTATGTGCGTGCCATGAACATCGTCATGGCGAGCGCCGACCAGGCCCTGATCAGCAGCCGCTATGGCGAGGATCCGGATTATTTCCAGCTCAGGACCCGGGTCATGGATGGTGTGCGTGTGATCAGCTCGCAGCCCTATCCGGGCTCTGACGACTGGCAGCTCATCGACAATGGCCGGACCTGCGCGGTCACGGCGCTGGACGACTGAACGAGCGCAATATGTACATCATCAAGGTCGGAGGGGGCGCCTCCATCAATCTGCAGGGTGTGGCCGACGACCTGGCCGCGCTGGATGCGCCCGCGCTGGTGGTGCTGGGCGCCAACGCGGTTCGCGACGGACTCGCCGAACGGCTCGGCACGCCGCGCCAGACCATCACCTCGCAGTCGGGCTACACCAGCGTGCTCTCCGACGAGGCCGCCATCGATGCGATCTTGATGGCCTACGCCGGCCTGCGCGCCAAACGCTTCGTCGAGCTGTGCCAGCAGCGAGGAGTCAACGCGTTGTCGTTGAGCGGCATCGATGGCCAGCTGGTGCGGGGGGAGCGTAACAAAGGCATCCGCGTCCGCGAGGGCGGCAAGAATCTCATCAAGCGGGATTTCTCCGGGAAGCCGCGCAGCGCCAACGGCGCCTTGCTGCGGCTATTGTTGGACAACGGATACGTGCCGGTGTTGACCATCCCGATACTCGACGAGCGCGGCTACGCGATCAACTCCGAGAACGACGACATCGTCAACGTGCTGCAGGAGTCGCTGCAGGCGGAATGCATCGTGCAGTTGATCGAAGCCCCCGGATTTCTCGATGATGCGGACGACGAGAACAGCGTGCTGCGACATCTGAGCAGGGCGGAGGTGGATGCCCGCGAAGCGCAACTGGAAGGGCGCATCAAGCGCAAGATGCTGGCGCTGAAACGGCTGCTGGAAAGCGGGGCAACACGGGTCGTGATCGCCGACGGTCGGATCGAGTCACCGATCCGGCAGGCTCTCGCCGGTCACGGCACCTTGATCGGCCAGGGCTGAGTCCACACGCCGGGTTGCGGCGAACCCGAACGCACGCCGACGGGTCGTCATCAGCACGCGATCGCCGGAGCACCGGCCGATGCCGGGACGGTTTCATCGAGACGGTTCCATGGGAGGGCAATAGCATGGGGACAGTCGCATGAACGCTATCACCACCGGCGCCGAGCCGGCCCGAGAGGCCCGTAGCTTTGCCGCCATCGAGCAGGCGCACAGCCTGCCGCTGTATCCCAAGCGTGGGCTGACCATCGTGCGCGGCGAGGGGGCCTCGCTGTTCGATGACCAGGGGCGCGAGTACATCGACTGCACCGCTGGGGTCGGGGTGGCCAACCTGGGGCACGCGCATCCCGCACTGGTCGATGCCATCACCCGTCAGGCCAATACGCTGATCACCTGTCCGAGCATATTCGACAACGACACCCGGGCGCGCATGTTGGACAAGCTGGTCGAACTTGCGCCGGCTGGACTGGACCGGGCGTTCCTGTGCAATTCAGGCGCCGAAGCTAACGAGGCGGCGATCAAGTTCGCCCGCCACTCGACCGGCAAGACGGGATTTGTCTCGGCGATGCGCGGCTTTCATGGCCGGACCATGGGCGCACTGTCCGCGACCCACAAATATCGGGATGCCTTCGAGCCTTTGCTGCCGGGATTCGGCTTCGCGCCCTTCAACAACCTCGAGAAGCTCGCCGCGGCAATCTCGGCGGACACCGGCGCCGTGGTCATGGAGCTGGTGCAGGGCGAGGGCGGTGTGCGGCCGGCAAAGGCCGAATTCGTGCAAGGCGTTCGCCAGCTCTGCGACGATCGCGGATTGCTGTTGATTGTCGATGAGGTGCAGACCGGTTTCGGTCGCACCGGCCGCATGTTCGCCTGTGAGCACTTCGGACTGGAGCCGGACATCCTCTGTCTGGCGAAATCGATTGGCGGCGGTGTGCCGATGGGCGCGGTACTGGTCAACGACAAGATCCGTGCCGAGGTGGGGTTGCATGGCACCACCTTTGGCGGCAACCCGCTGGC
>JAGRHX010000319.1 GCA_020444775.1 Gammaproteobacteria bacterium | reverse complement strand
CACCCCCGCTCCGGGCCAGCGCCGCGGTCGCCGCGCGGCTGGCGGCAGGCGGACCGGTGCTCTGCGAAGCCGTGGCGCGGGAGGTGCTTGCGGCCTGGGGCCTGCCTGTCGGCCCGGCCGTGCTCGCGACCGACGCCGCCGGCGCCGTGGCGGCCTGGCGCGGCTTCGGCGGCCCCGTGGCCCTGAAGCTGCAGTCGCCCGACCTGCCGCACAAGACGGAGGCCGGCGGCGTCCGCCTCGATCTCGACAGCGCCGGGGACGTCGCCGCGGCCTTCGCCGACATCCTCGCGGCGGCGGTGCGTCATGCGCCCGGCGCCGAGCTTATGGGCGTGCTGGTGCAGCCGATGGCGGCGCCCGGCCGTGAGGTGATCCTGGGCATCAATCGGGACCCGGCCTTCGGTCCCATGCTGATGGTCGGGCTCGGCGGCGTCTATGTGGAGGTGATGAAGGACGTCGCTTTCAGCACGGTGCCGTTGAGCGAGGTCGAGGCACACGCCCTGCTGGACCGGCTGAAGGGACGGGCGCTGCTGGACGGCGTGCGCGGCGAGCCGCCGGCAGACGTAGCTGCGCTGGTCCGGGCAATGGTCGCGCTGTCGGCCTTCGCCGCCGATTTCGCCGACCGAATCGACGAGATCGACCTCAATCCCGTGCTCGTGCATCCCGAGGGGCAGGGGCTGACCCTGGCCGATGCACTTCTGGTCAAGCGATCGTGAGGCGATGCTGGTGCCGTCATCAATCGTCCGAGAGCCGCCAGCACTCGAAGATCGAGCGTAGCGTGCTGACGACCGCGAGGGGTTGGTCGAGCATCAGATGATGCTGTCCCTCGGGAATGAACACCACCGGTGCGCTGCCCCCGACCAGGCCGCTCATGTGCTCGACGATGTCCTCGCTGGTCAGCGCGCTCTTGTCGCCGAAGACCATGGCGACACGACAGCGGCGTTGCGCCAGATAGTCGCGGAACGGCTCGGCATGACGTTCGCTGGTGAGCGCGGCCGGGTCGAACTTCCAGGCCCAGCCCTGCGCCAGTCGGCGTATGGAATGGCGTGCGATGTGCTCGACGATGTAGTCGTGCTCGCAGCTTTGCTGCGGCAGCAGTCTGAAACGCGCGAGCGCCGTGGCGTAGTCGGGATACAGGCGCAGCCCGGGCGCATTGACCGCGGACACATGGGCTGGCCTTGCAACGTTCGCGGGTCGCACCGGCGTCTCCAGGAGCACGAAGCCGCCCAGGTGCTGACCGTGTAGCTGGGCGTAGCGGGTGCCGGTCAGCCCGCCGAACGAGTGACCGACGAGAAGGGGGCGGGGACGAGCAGCGTCGAGAAAGCCCAGGCTCTGCAGTGTCGCGTGGATCTCGGCGGCACGGATGCTGGCGTTGTAGACCGGGCGCGTTCCGCTGTCGCCCATGCCGGACAGGTCCATCGCGGCCACTTCGAACCGGTCGGTGAAGAACGGCGCGATGAACCGCCACCAGTTGGCATGCGCGCCACCGCCGTGCAGGAACAGCAGCCCGGGGCAGTCCTTGCGTGCCTCGCGTTGCGGCCAGTGCAGGCAGTGGATGGTGCAACCATCATGGTCCACATACCGGGACTGCAGCGGCTGCGCCAGCGCCTGGTGAAACCAGTCCGGCGCCGCGCAGCTCAGGCTCGGCGCCTCGGTCGGCGCGGGAGGATGGGTCCGCTCGATGTCCACGACAAATACCTCGCCAGCTCGATGTTCACGACAATTGCCCACCAGTATGTGACACCGTGGTGGAATCAGGAGCATCTGTTCCCACTTCAGGTCGTCGGCGGTGGATCTTATGTCGGTCGGGCGACGTGGCACGATACCGGGCGTGACTGTATCGGGCGTGAC
>JAGRHX010000318.1 GCA_020444775.1 Gammaproteobacteria bacterium | reverse complement strand
GCCTGCAGAGCCGCCGCCTGGCGCACCAGGTCCGCCGCCGGGTCGGCGCGATCCACCCGGACCACCCGCACGCCTCCGGCCTCGGTCTTGTGCAGGATGTCCGGCGACTGCACCTTGAGCGCGACCGCGCCGCCCATCTGCTCAGCCGCCGCCAGCGCCTCCTCGGCGCTGCGTGCCAGTGTCCCGGCGGTGTCCGCGCCCAACCCGTAGGCCGCGAACAAGGGACGCGCCTGATACTCGCAGAGCACCGGCCCGCAACGCTCCAGATGTCCGGCGACCTGGTCCCGGGTCGTGGCGGGTGCGGTACGGATCTCGGGAATGCGCAGAAAGCGCTCACGCAGCGCACGGTAGTCGGCCATGGCCGCGAACGCGCGCGCGCAGTTGCGCATGTCGGTGTACAGCGGAATGCCACATCGATTGAGGAACTCCATCGCGCCTTCTTGCGGGTTCGTATAGGAACAGAACGCGATGGGCTTGTGCGTCTCTCGCGCCAGCTCGGTCAGCAGGGCCTCCTCACGCCGGTAGCTCGATCCGTGACGTGCCGAGGTGATCGTGATGACCGCGTCGACCACCGGTGACTCGGCAACCATCTGCGCCATGCGTGCGTAACCGATGCGCCGCACGGCCTGCGCGGTTCCATCCACCGGATTCTGCGAGGTGCCATAGGGTGGCAGGAACTCGTCTATACGTGCCCGGGTCGCGGCATCGAGCACCGGCACCTCCAGACCTTCGAGCTCCGCGGTATCAGCCATCCATCCACCGCCACCACCGGAACCCGTGGTGATACCGATACGCTTGCCCCGAGGCAGTCGCTTGCCCCAGCGCGAGAAGCCGGCAGCGATGTCGACCATCTCCTCGATATGGTTGCCCTCGATGATGCCGTAGCGCTCGAACAGGGCCCGATAGCCCGCATAGGCACCGGCCAGCGCGGCGGTGTGCGAGGCAGCCGCGCGCTGCCCGGCCCCGGACTTGCCGATCTTGGTGACGATCAGCGGCTTGCCGGCACGCAGCGCCTTCTCCGCCACCGCGACCAGCTTGGCCGGGGTCTTGACGTCCTCCATGAACAACATGAACACATCGGTCTGGTCGGCATCGATCAGGTGATCGACCAGATCCATCTCCTCGAGCGCGGCCTCATTGCCGGTGGTGATGATGTAGTTGAACGGCAGCTCCTTCGGCCTGCCGCGATCGAAGAACGAGAAGCCGATGCCGCCGCTCTGCGCAATCACCGAGATGAAGCCGTCGCTGCGAAACTCCGGCACCAGCGGTCTCTCGGGATGATCCATGACCGGGCTGAAGGTCGCCGCGAGCAGCGCCCGGGTGTTGGTGAAGCCCTCGGAGTTGGGGCCACACACGGCCATGTCGAACTCGGCCGCAATCTCACGGATCAGCGTCTGCTGGCGCGCCCCCGCCTCCCCCACCTCCTCGGCGAAGCCCGAGGTGATGATCTGCGCGGCCTTCACCCCCTTGCGACCGCACTCACGCAAGGTATCGGGTACGAACTCCGCCGGGATGATCAGGATCGCCAGATCGACCGGATCCGGGACCTCGGTGATGGTCCGATAGGCCTTCAGCCCCATGACCTCGTCACTGCTGCGGCTGACCGGATAGATGGGACCTGCGAAGTCATGACAACGCATGACCTTGAGGATGCGACCGCGGAGAATCTCGGTGTCGTTGGAGGCACCGATGACGGCAACCGAGCGTGGCGCCAGATAGGCATTGATGTCGGGCATGAGTGATCCTGCTGGTGGCACGGGCGGATTCGCCCCGGCGACCGCCCGAGCGTATTGACTCGCTCGCGGAGCGTCAACACGGCGACGCCTGGAGCAATGGCGCGCCGCCCGCGCCAGCGCCCGTCACCCGCCGGCGATCGCGGCAATCACCAGCAACGGCGCACGTCCCTCGAGCACCGGCCGCGGCAACGGCGCCTGGTCATCGAGCAAGGAGACATCTCTACCGTCAGCGAAATAGCGCAGCAACGGCCGGCGTCGGCCGCTGACGGGGTCACGGATCGCGCCACGCAGGGCCGGGTGGCGCGCCTCGAGCATGTCGAGCACCGCCGCCGTTCCAGGCTCGCCGGGCACCGCCAGCGCAATCTCGCCGTCGATGCCGGCCAGCTCACGCAGGGCGCGTGGCAGCAACACCCGGATCATGGCACGGTATGGGACAGCGTCTGGGCTTCGACCGAGACCACCGGTGGCAGGTCGCGAACGATCGTCCGCCAGTGGTCGCCACCGTCGGCGGAGCCATACACCTGTCCACCCGTGGTGCCGAAGTAGATGCCGCACGGGTCCAGCCGGTCGACGCTCATCGCATCACGCAGCACGTTCACATAACAGTCCTGCTGCGGCAGTCCCCGGGTCAATGGTTCCCACTCGTGACCACCGCTTCGACTGCGGTACACACGTAACCGACCCTCGATCGGAAAACGTTCCATATCGCTGGTCAGTGGCACCACGTAGACGGTGTCGGGCTCGTTGGCGTTGACCTCGATGGGGAAACCGAAGTCGCTGGGCAGATCGCCGCTCACCTCGAACCACGAGTCACCGCCATCGTCACTGCGCATGACGTCCCAGTGCTTTTGCATGAACAGCACCTGCGGACGCGCCGGGTGCATCGCCAGGCGGTGCACGCAATGACCGACCTCGGCGGTTGGGTCTGGAATGTACTCCGAATGCAGGCCGCGATTGGTCGCGGTCCAGCTGCTGCCGCCATCACCACTGCGAAACGCGCCGGCGGCCGAGATCGCAACGTGTAGACGCCGCGGGTCACGTGGATGCAACAGTATGGTGTGCAGGCACAAGCCGCCGGCGCCCGGTTGCCAGCTCGGGCCGCTGCCATGCCCGCGCAAACCGGCCAGCTCGTGCCAGCTCATGCCGCCGTCGACGGACTTGAACAACGCGGCATCCTCGACACCGGCATAGATCGTGTCCGGGTCGTCCAGGGCCGGCTCCAGATGCCAGACCCGAGCGAATGCCCACGGGTGTGGCGTGCCGTCGTACCATTGGTGGGTACCCGGCACGCCCTCGTAGACGAACTCGTTGCCAACCGCCCGCCAGCTGCGCCCGCCATCATCGGAACGTTGGATCTGTTGACCGAACCAGCCGCTGCTCTGCGATGCGTACAGGCGATCGGGATCGGCTGGCGAGCCCTTGATGTGATACATCTCCCAACCCCCGAACAACGGACCGGACACCGACCAATGCTCGCGACGTCCGTCCGACTCCAACACGAAGGCGCCCTTTCGGGTGCCTACCAACAGTCTTATCCTGCTCATCCGTCGATCTCCTCGCGGTCGAAAACCCTACGACGATCGAGGTCAGCCGAAATCGACATGCATGGCGCCGAGCGGGGCGCCCGAGGCTGGCCCGCCTTTCTCAGTGCACCTCTGCACGGCGCACGGGGTAAGGCGGGCTGGAAGGCACGCTGCGCGCGTGTTCGTTCTGCTCAGATCCCCATTGCGGCAAGCTGTCGTTGCGGATAGCGCGTGCCGGCCGCGACGCCCGGCGGGAAGGCCCGGTCCAGACGCTCGAGCTGTTCCGAGCTCAGACACAGCTCGGCCGCCGCGACGTTCTCGTCCACCCGCCCGGCACGGCGGGTCGCGGGGATCGGCACGATGTCCGGGCCCCGGCTGAGCAGCCAGGCCAGCGCCAGCTGCGCGGGCGTGGCCGCCAGCTCGGCCGCGAGCTCGGCAAG
>JAGRHX010000317.1 GCA_020444775.1 Gammaproteobacteria bacterium | reverse complement strand
GATGTCCTTGGTCAGATAGTCGTCGGCCCCCAGACGCAATCCGGAGATGGCGTCCAGATCGCTGTCACGGGCGGTCAGGAAGATGAGGGGCAAGGTGGCTGAGCGTGCCCGTAGCTCCCGGCACAGATCGAAGCCACCCTCGCTCTCGTCCCCCAGGCCGATGTCGATGATGGCCAGATCCGGGAGCCGATCGGCGAGTCCACTCAGGGCTGTGGGGCGGTCGGCGAAACTGACCACCTCGTAGCCTTGACGTTTGAAGGCTTCTTCGTAATTCGCCCGGATTGCGGGCTCGTCCTCGATGATTGCGATTCTTCTTGCCATCTTCCAATGTCGCGTTTCGCTGCCCATCCGGGCTGCGTGGGGACAGGGTGGACACAGCGTTTCATGACCGGCGCCGATGGTCGACGCCAGCCGGACGATGTGTAAGCCTGACCGCGGGTTCACCCACCGGGTCTGCACGGGCAGACTCTACGTGTGGCGCGGGTCAATCGCGATACGTCGGTGTTGCTTGCCGGCGGTTTTGCATGATTCGTCAGAGGCAGCGCCGCGGTCCTGCATTCGCTGCCTCGAATGGGGCGTACCCAGGGCCTCTGCACATGCTGTCGCGGCCGGTATCGGTTCTCGGCGTCGCGCGCCGTGTCTGCAGCGATGCTCGTCCGGATTCGGCCTATATTCGGCCCACATGCGGCCCATATGCGGCCCATGATCGGCCGGTTTCTGGCGCCGGGTGGCGCGGATGCGCGCCGATACGGTTTTACATGCAACCTGTGTATGGTTGCACCGGGACGGCTTAGGACAGTGCCAACCAATCGTCCCAACCAATCGTCCATGCGACGATCTTGCCCAGGAGATTTCATGACGCGATTTGCACTGGCGCACGCGAAAGCGGATTCGCCCGAGGCCGTGGCCGCGGCGCTGATTGCCCGACTCAAGCAGCAGTTGGAGGCGCCTGGGGGCGTAGACCCGTCGCGCTCCCCGCTGTGCTTTCTGTACGTGACCGACCAGCTCGCCGAGCATGCCGATCAGCTGCACGGGCTGCTCCGTGAGGCAACGGGACTGAGCAACTGGCTGGGCACGGTTGGCATGGGCGTCTGCGCGACCGGTACCGAGTATTTCGACGTGCCCGCCGCGGCGGTGATGGTGACCGACATCCCGGCCTCCAGCTTCCGTATGTTCAGGCTGGAGGAGCCGGCAACGGATGGCATCCCATCCTCGCAGACCTGCTTTGGCATCATGCACGGCGATCCACGCAGCCCGGACGTCGAGCTCGGCTTGCAGCGGGTCTGTGAATCGATGGCACTCGGCTTTCTGGTCGGCGGACTCGCCAGCTCGCGTGGCAGCTATCCGCAGTTCGCTGGCGGGCCGACCCGGGCCGCGTGCTCGGGCCTGCTGCTGGATGACAGCGTCGCGGTCCAGACCCGGCTGACCCAGGGTTGCGTGCCGATCGGCGCGCGCCACGAGGTTACCCGGATGGAGGGGGAGCTGCTGCTGGAGCTTGACGGCCGCAGCGCATTGGAAACGTTCACCGACGAGGTGAGCGGCGCGCTGGGCAGCGCGAGCGCCGCCAACATCCGGAGCTGCGCCTATGTCGGGCTGCCAGTCGCCGGCAGCGACCGGGCCGACTACCTGGTGCGTAACCTGGTCGGTGTGGAGCCGAATCGGAAGGCTCTGGCGGTGGCTCATCCGCTGAGTCCGGGCGACACCATGTTCTTCTGTCGCCGCGATCGAAATGCCGCGATCAGCGACCTGGAGCGGATGCTCGAAGAGGTGCGACAGGCCAGCGACGGCCGACCACCCAAGGGCGCACTGTACGTGTCGTGCCTGGCGCGCGGGCCGAACCTGTTCGGCCCCGATTCGGAGGAACTGAAGACCATCCAGTCGGTGTTCGGTGATCTACCATTGGTCGGTTTTTTCGCCAACGGCGAGATCTCACACGACCGACTGTATGGCTATACCGGTGTGCTGACCGTGTTTCTCTGAACTGCGCTCAGCTGTTGCGGCGCACCGCGAAATCTGCCAGCGACAACAGCGGCCGGCTGAGCGCCGCGTCCAGGCCGTCCAGGCAGGCCATTGCCCGCAGTCGGTAATCGTTCGCCATCTGCTTGGCGGTCCCCAATCCATGGATGGAGGGGAAGGTCGGCTTGTTCAGCGCCTGGTCCGCGCCCGAGGCCTTGCCCAGCGACTCCGCGGTGCCTTCCACGTCGAGAATGTCATCCCGAATCTGGAAGGCGAGTCCTACGCAGGCCGCGTATTCGTCCAGTCGGGCCAGCAGGGCCTCGTCGATTGGGTCCGCGGCAAGCGCGCCCAGTGCGACGCTGGCGCGGATCAACGCCCCGGTCTTGAGCCGGTGCATGGTCTCCAAGGATCCGGCATCCAGGCTCTGACCGACCGCCTGCAGGTCGATGGCCTGGCCGCCGGCCATGCCCACGGAACCGCTCGCGCGGGCCAGGGCCGCGCCCATTCGGGCACGTTGCAGCGGGCTCAACGGATTGTCCTGGTCGGTGAGCAGCACCTCGAAGGCCAGGGTCTGCAGCGCGTCGCCTACGAGCAGGGCGGTGGCCTCGTCGAAGGCCTTGTGACAGGTGGGGCGTCCGCGCCGCAGATCGTCGTCATCCATGCACGGCAGGTCGTCATGGACCAGCGAGTAGGCATGAATCAACTCGACCGCCGCGGCCGGGCGTTGCAGCCGTTCGCTGCTGGCGCCGGCCAGCTGCCCGGCGGCCAGGACAAGCAGGGCGCGCATCCGCTTGCCGCCCTCCAAGGTCGCATAGCGCATGGCCTCGTGTAGCCGCCGTGGTGGGTCGTCGGCGGCGGGCAGGAGTCGTTCCAGCGAGCGCTCGATTGCCGGCCGGTGGCTTGCGGCGAACTCGGCGAAGTCGCCCGAATCGGTCGGCGCGTTATGGGATGTCGTGCTCAAGATAGTGGACTCTCAGGAATGGGGACTCTTCGCGCTGGCGGGCACGGATGTCAGCGAGGCGCCGGCAGACGCGCCGAGCCTGCCGATGCCGGTCGGCATCTGTGGCGGCTCTCAGGACGCGTCGTCCGGAGTCGTATCCGGGGCGCCACGCAGCTGCTCGCGACCGCCAGGCGCCACCGCGTC
>JAGRHX010000316.1 GCA_020444775.1 Gammaproteobacteria bacterium | reverse complement strand
AGCAGGCGCCGTGCCTCGGCTCGATTGTGCTCGTCGGCCGTACCGACCAGGACATGCTCGAGTGAATAACGCCGCGGGCGCCGATATCGGTCCCGATGCTGTTCGAAGTACTCGCGCAGCTCCGCCTCGGACGGCGCCTCCACCTGAGCCCGGCTCAAGGTCAGACCGCGCACCAGCGTGCTCAGCCGGTCGCGAATCACGGCATCGCTTCGATGCAGCCCCAGGGACAGACCCTCGCGATAAAGGATCTCCTGCTGCAGCCAGCCTTCGACCATCTGCTCGAGCTCCGCGCTCAACGGCGCGCGACCGGTGCTCGTTCGAAATCGTTCGCGCAACTCGGCGCGCAGCGTGTCGTCGATGACCACCGCGCGCAGCTCGTCTTCAGCTTGCGGCTGCGTGTCCTGCAGTGACCAATCGAGTGCGAACAGCAGCGCGCCGAGCAGCAGGAAGTGCAGCAGCGGTTCGCCGAGCAGGTGTCGCGTGATGGCATGGTCGACCGGTGTCGAGCTGGACATGGCGTGGACCGCTGGTGAGTTGGGCTGGACAGGGCCGGATCCAGCAGCTGCTGGCACCGTGCCCGGATCGACGGCAACAGCTTTTCATCTCGGTTTTTCAAGAATGTGTCGTGGCCACGGATCCAATCTCGGCAACATCTGCTCAACAACTGCTTCACGTGCCCTTCAAGTCACATCGCTAGATTCGAGCATGCTCACCCAGCCCGCTCGCATATGAGCGGCGTGCGGCGTGGTTCATCGACCGTGGCGATCGCGACCGCACGTACACAACAATGATCGGCAACTGATGGAGACTACAGCATGAATCGTCTGTCGACCCAGGCGTTGGCCGCCGGACTCGCGTTGGCCGTGGCCGGCGGGGCCTCGCATGCGACCTGTGTGAATCCCGAACCACTTCGCTTTCGTGACGACGGTACCTTCCGCATCCTGCAGATCACCGATACGCAGGACGATCAGCTCATCGACTTCAGGACACCCGAGCTCATCAAGCGTGCCATCGAGGAGGAGAAGCCCGACCTTGTGGTGTGCTCGGGTGATTGCATCACCGGTGGGCAGATCCGCAGCGATCAGGATGTGCGCGATGCGATCGACGCCTATATCCGTCCCGTGGAGGAAGCTGGGATTCCGTTCATCATCGCCTTTGGCAACCATGACGAGGATGCGCATGTTCGGGGCGATGCGCCGAACATGGGTGAAGAAGCTCAGCTCGAGTACTACCGCAACAATTACACCTGCAACATCAACAAGCCGTCGATGCCGAAGATCACCGGCACCGGCAACATGGTGACCTTCGTGTATGGATCGACGCGCGAGCCGGGCAAGCGCCGTGAGCCGAAGCTGGCCATCTGGGCGCTCGATTCTGGCCGCTATGCACCGAATCCGATTGCCGGTCAGCGCATCAACTTCAACGACAACGGCTGGGACTGGATTCGTCAGGACCAGGTGCAATGGTATCGCGATACGTCCGAGCGCTTCGAACGCATCTACAAGCGCAAGATCCCCGGCATCATGTTCTTTCACATCCCGTTGTTCGAATTCGACACCATGTGGATTGTGGACAAAGGCTTGTTCGGCCTGGAAGACGTGGTGCCGCCGACCGAGGCGGGCCGCTACGCGGTCGAGGAGGAGCGGCATGAGTGCGTATGCACAGGGCCGTTCAACAGCGCCCTCTACGCGGCCGCGCAGGAGCGGGGTGACGTTCTCGGCATGTTCGTCGGTCACGACCACATCAACAACTATGTAGGCAACTTCCACGGCATCCTGCTCGGCTACGGCGCGAGCTCGGGTTTCGGGCCCTATGGCTTCAGTGGCAACGAGCGCAACCGGCTGCGCGGCGTGCGTGTGCACGACTTCGTCGAGTCCGACGTGAGCGCGTACGCGACCGATATGTCCACCTACTTCAAGCGTGCCGGTGAGGACTATGGCATGTGCCTGGCACCGGATCCCGCCGACTGCAATGGCGATGCCTACTATCCGTGGGCGCCAGCGCCGGCTCCGGCCCAGCTCTCGGCTCACGGGCTGGCGCCCGCCGTCGAGGAGGATCGGGATCAGGAGTGGAAGCGTCAGGCCGATGGTTCCGTGCGCGCGGTAGGCAGCGTGGTGCGCGAAGCCGCGGCGCGTTGAGCCATTCCCGAGCTGTATCGAAGCGATTCCATATGTTTCATGGTGCGCTGCCGGCGGCGAGGGCGCGTCTGGGGCGTATGCCCCGCCGCCGGCGCGAAATGAGGAGCGCAGAAAGTGTTCATCAAGATCAATGACAAAGCCCTTGCAGGGCTTACGCTTTGCGTATGTGGCCTGTTCGCGAGCGCGGCCCCGGCCGCCATCAGCACGGGCTTTGGCTATGAGGCCTCGGCGGAGATCGAGGTGACGATGCTGGGCGTCAGCAACCTGACCAGCCCCGGAAGCCTGGACGACCTGTACGTGATATCCAGCGTCCTGACCGGGCAGGACAGTGCCGGCGCGAACGCCGTCAACGTCAGCTCGCTCATGGCGCACGACCCGCTGGCGGTGGGGCAGAGCGTGTCGCTGTCGGCGCACACCTCGGCGCTCGGCCAGGCGGACAGCCTTCTGGACCTGAGCGGGCTCATCGACCTGTTGAACGATTCCACGACCGACACCTACGAGGTCGAGCTGTCTATCGGCTACAAGCTCGCGGCATCCGTGTCAGTGGACGATGACAGCATCCAGAGCGTGGTTGCCGACAGTTACCTGGAAATCTTCGACGACCTGGGCGAGATCGATGTCTTCGAGGTGGTGTCGGCCGAGAGCGGTTGGTTCAGCGATGACCCTGTCGATGACGGTCTGACCCTGACCTTGACCATCGCGCCGCTGGATTCGAACACGTTGTCGTTGAACGTCGCCGCAATCGGCTCGGCCGTGACCACCGTGCCGCTGCCGGCGAGCGTCTGGATGTTCATGGCCGCGTCCGGGCTGCTCGCCTGGCGGGCGCGTCGGCGCTGAGCCGGAACAGACGCAGCGGCATCGGCATCGAGCGGGGGCGTTCGATCCTGCTCGATGCCGCCGAACCCGCCTGAATGCCGTTGATCCTGAATGCCGTTGATCTCGCCTGCGATGCGCCCCTCGCCTGGTGGGTGCTGGACCGCGACGACAGCCGTGTGCGAGGGGCGACACTCGCCGAGCATGTCGAGCGAGTCGGGGGATATATCCCACTGTTGGTGCGTGCGAGCGTTCGCGGCTCAGGCCCCGCGTGTCGGCGCGCGTGCCATCAGCCAATCGAGCAGCGCATCGAAATCGCGATTGCCGCTCATATCACTGCCCCTCAAGGTGCGCGTGCTCGTCTGGTCTTCGATGGTGATGACGTAGCTCTGAGCGTCTGGCATTCGCCGCGTGCTGGCACTTGCCGGCTGCGCCTCAGCGGCGTCGATGAGCGCCGCGAGCTCGGCGCGCTCCGCCTCGCCGAGCGAGGTGCCGTCGATCACGACTGGCGGGCGGCGTAGCGCCGCCGCCAGTCCGCCATGGGTGGTAATCGAAACCTTCAAGGTGTTGCCTGCCTGGTCAACGTGCTAGCGCGTCCGGGATTTCTGCAGCTCGGCCGAGAGCGCACGCACCTCGTCGATGAGCGTATCGAGGCGAGTGACCACGTCGATGAGCCCCGGCTGCTGCTCACCCGGCTGGTCCGAGGACGGTGTCCCCGGCCGGGAGCCGCTGCGAATGCCGACCTGAGCCCATGCGTCGTAGACGGCTTTCTGCACATCGCTGCCGTTGCCGTACAGCTCTCCCGCCTTTTGCACGGTGGTGGATGCGAACTCACTGAAGCCGGTGTTCTGGTGCGAGGCGAGCAACGCCTGATACCAGACGTGCCCCGGCGCCTCCCAGGCGTAGCCGCCGATCGCCGTCGCAGCGAGATAGAAGGCATGGTTCGGGATCCCCGAATTGATGTGCACACCGCCGAAGTCGCCTTCCTCGGTATCGGGCAGCTCGACGAAATCGCGCATGTGCGCAGGTTGGGGATCCTTGCCGAGCAGCGGATTGTCGTACGCCTGGCCGGGCGCCTTCATCGAGCGCAGTGCGTCCGCGTCGATCTCGGGCGTCAAGATCTCCGCGCCAATGAGCCAATCGGCCTCGGCGGCGCTCTGGCGATTCTTCCACTGCTTGACCAGACTGCCGAACACGTCTGACATCGACTCGTTGAGCGCGCCCGACTGCCCGTGGTACTCGAGCCCGGCGGTGTGCTCGGTGACGCCGTGAGAGAGCTCGTGGCCAATCACATCGAGTGAGCGGGTGAAGTCGGTGAAGATCCGCCCATCGCCATCGCCGAACACCATCTCGCGTCCGTCCCAGAAGGCGTTGTTGTAGCTGTTGCCGAAGTGCACATAGCCCTCGAGGCGCATGCCGTTGCCGTCGATCGAATTGCGCTCGAAGATCTCGAGGAAGAATCCACGGGTGTCGCCCAGACCATCGAACGCACGATTGACCGATGCATCGCTGGAAGCCGGACCGTCCTCGGTGTGAGCGATAGACGCTGCCGGAAGAATGCGACGTCTGTGGCAATCGTAGACCGTGCGCCGCCCGGACGATGGTCCGGCCGCGGTGATGCCCATGAGGCTGCGCACCGCGCGCTCGCCGCGCAATCGTTCGGTGGCCAGAAAGGTCCTCAGGGCCGCCGCGCGAATCGCGTCGTCGCGGCTGTCCAGCAGCCTGGTGAGGATGTGCGGCGGGGTGATGCAGTTCAGACAAGGTCGAGTAGTCATGAAATCCCTCCCATTACCCATGAGCCCTGTCAACCATCGGGCCCAGACTCGAACACGACCAGCTGAGTGTAGGTCGTTCGTGCTCGGTTTGCCGTTACAGATGGATTAAGTTCGTGCCTGGTGCGTCCCATTCAACTGCTCGGTGTAAAGCCTCACCTGGCGCGCGTGCCTTGGCAGCGCCGGACAGGGGCGGGCGTTTGGATGCGCGATAGAATCGTCGCAGGTGTCGCGCGGATTGTCTGTCCGTGCACGGTCTTCGCAAGCGAGCGGCGCAGGAGTCAGCAGGCATGGGCGGCAAGACGGTCCACGGTGCGAACATCGGCATGTTGATGTTGAGCACACACTTTCCACGGATCCTCGGTGACGCGGGCCACGCCGGGAGCTGGCCGTTTCCGCTGTTGTACCGGGTGGTCGAGGCGGCGACCGCGCAGCGTGTGGTCGCCGCCGGCCAGACGCGGGTCGACGACAGTCTGCTGGCGCCGTTCGTCGACGCAGGTCGGGCACTCGTCGAGATGGGCGCGGATGCCATCACCACCAGCTGTGGTTTCCTGGTCCTGTACCAGGACCGGCTGCAGGCGGCGTTGGGCGTGCCGGTGGCCACCTCGGCGTTGCTGCAGATCCCGATGCTGCAGCCCCTGTTCGGTCCGCGGGCACGCATCGGTGTGGTGACCGTGTCCGGCAGCAGCCTGAGCGCGGCGCATCTGCGCGCGGCCGGTGCGCCAGCCGACACGCCGGTGCAGGGCACCGAGGCGGGTCGTGAGCTGACCCGCGTGCTGCTCGGTGACGAGCCTGATCTGGATCCACGGCTGGCCTGTGAGGACGTGGTTCAGGCCGCTCGCAGTCTGAAGGTCGGGCATCCGGGCCTCGCCGCCATCGTCCTGGAATGCACCAACATGGTCCCGTATGCGGCGGCGGTCACACGTGCGACCGGTCTGCCTGTGTATACCATTCGTTCACTGATATGTTGGTTGCATTCGGGTATCGTGCCGCGACGTTTCGATTACACGAGCACGTCGTAGTCCGTCCCCTCTCCCCGCCGAGCCTTGGGAAATCGCCGATGCGCGTTTCCCTTGCGGCTTGCCCGCGCCACAACCTCGAACCGGAGATCGTCTTGTCCATCACCCTCACCGACCTTACCGATCGGCTCCGTTGGCCGTCGTCGGCGCGAACCTTGCTCTACGCCGTGCTGCTGGGGCTGCTCAGCGCGCAGGCGCAGGCCAGTGAAGCGCCACAGGGACTCAAGGACGCGATGGTGAAGATCTTCACCGTCAGCAGCGAGTACGACTATTTCCGGCCCTGGACCAAGAGCAGCCCGCAGCAGAGCAATGGTTCGGGCTGTGTGATCGCCGGCAACCGGATACTCACCAACGCGCACGTGGTGAGCAACGCGACCTACGTGCAGGTGCGGCGCAATGGCGACGGCAAGCGTTACGAGGCACGCGTGGAGCATGTGATCCACGATGCCGATCTGGCCTTGCTGACGGTCGACGATCCGGCATTCTTCGAGAACATCCAACCCATCGAGCTGGGCGATCTGCCGGCTGCGCAGTCCGATGTAACGGTCTATGGATTTCCGCGTGGCGGCGATGCGCTGAGCATCACCAAGGGCGTGGTGAGTCGAATCGAGAACCAGGTCTACAGTCATTCAGGCCTCTATCTGCTCGCCGGGCAGATCGATGCCGCGGTCAATCCGGGTAACAGCGGTGGCCCGGTGATCCAGGATCGCCGGCTGGTGGGCGTGGTGATGCAGACCCTTGCCGCGGGTGAGAACCAGGGCTACATGGTGCCGGTGGACCTGGTCAAGCGGGTCCTGACCGATCTGGAGGACGGTCGCTATGACGGCTTTCCGGCGCTCGGCGTGCGTGTGCAGAATCTGGAGAACCCGGCCGCCAACGCCCACTATCACCTACCGGTGGGCAGCACTGGTGCGCTGGTCGTGCAGGTGCAGGCCAACTCCACATCCGCTGGCGTGCTGCGACCCGATGACGTGATCCTCGAGGTCGAGGGCAACGAGATCGGCGACGACGGCAAGTTCGTGTTTCGTGGCGACGAGCGCAACAGCTGGCAGATGTTGATGCAGCAGCATCAAATTGGCGAGCCGTTCGCGCTGACCATCTGGCGCGAAGGTCAGCGTATGCAGATCGACGTGCCGTTGCGTCTGTCGGTGCACGACAATCAGCGCATTCCCGACCTGCGTCACGATGCCAGCCCGCGGTATTTCATCTATGGTGGGCTGGTGTTCGCGCCGGTCACCGAGAACCTGCTGCGCCGTTTTGGCAAGCAGTGGCGTGACAACGCCCCGACCAAGCTCATCTATCTGATGGACTATGACAACGTTCCAGACGAGGCGGTGCGTGAGTGGGTGGTGCTGCAGAACGTGCTGCCGGCGGATGCCAACAAAGGTTATCACTCGGCCACCTTCCTCATCATCGAACGCTTCAACGGCGAGCCGATTCGCGATCTTGACCATCTGGTGGAGCTGGTCGAGGCGAACGCTGACGAGCGCGCCATCTTCACCACCGACCTGGGTTTCCAGATCATCCTCAACAGCGCCCAGGCCCAGGCTGAGCAACCGCACATCCTGGAGCGCTACGGCATCTCCCAGGATCGTGCGTTGTGAACGGCCAGTCATGAACCCGGTGGCCACGGTCGATCCGGGAACGCTTCGGGCGTGGAGCGACGCATGAACCCGCGCACCGTGCTGGCCGACGTCGGTGGCACCAACGTGCGTCTTGCCCTGAGCCCGGCGCCGGGTCGGGTCGAGCGGATCGAGCGTTTCAAGGTCGCGGAGTACCCGGATCTGGTCGCGGTCCTCGATGAGTATCTCGCGCGACTGGACGCCGCCGCCGGCGACGGGGCGCGCGCCGAGCTGCGTCTGGCGATCGGCGCCGCCGGGCCAGTGGTCGACGGACGGGTGGTGCTGACCAATGCCGAGTGGGTGCTGGAGCGCGACGCGATTGCCGAGCGCTGTGGGGCGGCGGCGCTGCTGCTCAACGATCTGCAGGCGGTAGCTTACGCCCTGCCGCATCTGGACGACGCCGAACTGTGGCCGCTGGGCGCGCAGACCAGGGCGGGCGGCGCGCAGGCCGAGGACCGTGGGCTGCGGCTGCTGGCGATCAATCTCGGCACCGGATTGGGCGCGGCGACAGCCGTGTTCGACGGTCGACGTTGGTTGAGCGTGCCGAGCGAGGCCGGGCACATGAGTCTGGCGCTGCCCGGGGCCTTGGGCAGCGAGCTCGGCGCCGAGCTGGAGTCGCTGACCGAGGGCTATCCGCCGAGCATCGAGTCCCTGCTCTCCGGGCCTGGCCTGCGGGTCTTGTATCGGTGCGCCTGGCGGCGCGTGGCGGGCGCTCCGGCACCGTCGGAGTGGCCGCAGCCGGAGGCCATCCTCGCTCCATGTGATCCCGGCGATCCGGGCGACTCCCCGCACGCGCGGGCCCGCGCACACACCCTCGACTGGTTGTCGCTGCTGCTCGGTCAGGTCTGTGGTGATCTGGTGCTGAGCACGGCTGCCTGGGGCGGTGTGTATCTGTGCGGAAGCGTGGCCCGGAGCTGGCACGCGCTGGCCGACCCGGTGGCTTTCCGCCGCCACTTCGAGGCCAAGGGTGCGATGCAAGAGCGTATGCGTGGCGTGTTCAGCGCTGTCATCGCAAATCCCGACGTCGCGCTGCTGGGGCTGAGCCACGCTGCTTTCGCCGCGTCAGACCCCGGTGCCTAGCCCGCCTTTCTCAGTGCGCCGTGGAAAGGTGCACTGAGAAAGGCGGGCTAGCCAGGATGTCTCGGTGTGACGCATGAATGCGCACTGCGACATCCTGGCCGGACAAGCGCTGATCAATCGGCGTTTCCCGGAGCTGACAGCAGACAGCGGGCGAGCTCACGAAAGCCAGCGCCCTCGGCGCCGTTCGTCACCCAGCGTGGGCGGTGACGCAGCCGCGTCCAGTGTGGTCGGATGTTGGCGACACCTACGCTCAGCTCGAAATGCGCAAACAGGTCCTGATCGTTGGGTGAGTCGCCCAGGCAGATGCACCGGGCCTGGACAGACTCTCCATCCAGGCCGAACTCATCGCCGAGCAGACGCCGTGCCATGGCGCCCTTGGCGTGCCGGCCGCGCCAGACGTTGACGTGGATGGAGCTGCGGGTCGCCTGCAGCCCCGCCTCGCCCAGTCGTTGCAGAACGGCTTCGATTTGGGCCTCGATATGGGCCTGGGGCACGTCACGGACCTGCTGAGCGTGATCGATGGCGACGTCACACAGGCGATAGTCCTGGTCCATGGCCAACGCCAGCCCCGGATGCTCAGGCAGCAGGCGACGAACAATGGCCAGCACCTCGCGCTGGTCGGCACGTTGTCGTTCGCGGTCGTCCCAGAAGCGATAGTGCACCCGACCATCGGCCAGGCGACGGATGTATAGCGCGCCACCTTCTGCGATGACTCCGGCCACCGGCCAGGTACGGGCCATCATGTCGGCCCATCCCGCGCAGCCACCGGTGACCGGTACAACCTGGATGCCGGCATCGCTGAGCGCGTGTAGGGCTTCGTAGGTCTCAGCCTCCAGCATGCCGTCGCTGGTGAGGGTGCCGTCGACGTCGGTGAGCAGGAACCTGACCCGCGCCGGCAGGCTTGCCGGAAGCAGTTGTGGATCGGGGTGCATACGCTGCCGACGGCTGAGGTTTCGCTGGTCGACCGGGCTCAGCCGGAGGGCCGGCGATCGGCCAGATGGATGACCCGGTTCGGCTGGTAGCCGTGACGCGCATAGCGATCGAACAGCCGGCAGATCTGTGGCAGCAACAGGTGCCCACGTCGGGTGACCGTCAGGGTGTCCGCATCGCGCCGCAGCGCGCCGCGCGCTGCCAGCTCGTCCAAAACCCGCAGCTCGGGCTGGAAATGACGGTCGAAGTCGACCTCCCAGCGACGCGACAGCAGTCCGGCATCGATACGCCCGTCGCTGAGCAGGTGGGCGATGATCTCGCGGCGCATCTGGTCGTCCTGATTGACGATGATGCCACGCTCCACTGGCAGCCTGCCTCTGGCGATGGCGTCCATGAACTGCTCGGGGCGGCGATGGTTCTGCGCATAGGCCCATCCCAGGGCGCTGATCGCGCCGACCCCGATGCCGACCAGATCGGTGCGGTGTCCAGACAGATGCGGCATGCAGAAGCGCTCACCGGGCCGTGCCGGTTGCCGGCCGAATGCGCTGCCACCCATCGGCACGTATCCGGCCGACTCGAACTGCGCCATGATCGCCTCCAGCTCGTTGAGCTGCGCATCGTCCAGATGGGCCAGCGTCTGCAACGCGTCGGCACCGGCTGGCGCGCGCGGCAGGCTGGTGGACAGGCAGATACGGTCCGGTTGCTGATCGAGCAAGGCTTCGAGGTGCGCGCGTGCCAGGGTGGCCGAGGCCGCGCGCACCGCGTCCGAGTCCGGTTGCGGTAGCTGACCGAAACGTGGGTCCACATAGGTGACGGATTCGAAACCCAGCGCGCGGGCACGGCTTACTGCCTGGCCGATGCCGTGGCGGGTCGAGCTGCCGGGGTTGCCGCGGCTCAGGTCGACGCTGGCGGGGCCGAGCAGCGGGCCGGGGCGGCTCGTGGTCTCGCGTATCGTCAGCCCGCGCAGGCCCAGATCGCGTAGCTCGGCGAGCAGTCCTTCGTCCAGCGTGTCGCTGTCCAGCTCCACCACGCTGTGCTGGTCCGGAGCCAGACCGCCAGAGAACAGATCGGCAATGTGGCTGAGCAGTGGTTTCAGCTGCCCGAACGGCTGCAGATCGCGGGACAGGCCCCTGATACGGATGCATTCGGTGCCGCGATCCTTGTCGAACAGCTTGCCCTTCTGCGCAATGTCGCGCTCGAGGGCGTCCAGGAGTCTCTGGCTGTCGCAGGCGGGCCCTTGTTTCGCGGTGGACGGCTCGCCATTGCAGGCGCAGCCATCGCGTCCCGATTGGCGCGGATCGAGATTGACGTCGATGGACAAGGGCCGGGGTAGCGGATCGCCGTTGGTGATCTGGGCCCAGCTGACGTAGTCGGCTTCGGAGAAGGGACCGAAGAACCGCTCCGTCGGGTAGAACCAGTGCATCACCGATTGCTCGGCCGATGCCGTCGGGCTTGTCACTTTTTTATTGCCCTGCATGGGTGCGGCCCTCAGAGCCTCGTCCGTCGGCTTGCCTGAACCGGTCCCCTGGTCGTGCACGGACTCCGCGTGGCGCCCCGGTAAAGTGCCGCCGTGGAGCGCCGTGGGCCGTGCTCTGGCGGCCCTGCGTAGGTCCCGCAAAGATCAGCGTGTGCATCATCTGCCGTGTGGACGACTCCCGGGTATTCGGCTGCGGCGCGCGTTTCGCGGCAGCTTGATTGTGTCGGCTGACCGACTGGCGACGCCGACCATCTGCCCATCACGGGCGCGGTCTGAATAGATCGAATGCGAGCGGCAAGTCAATCGTCGTACAACGAATTGACAAATGCTCGCAGTTGCCTGCCTCTTCGCGGACCTCCCGCTCAGGTGCGCCGATTCTGCGTCCAGGCGCAACGAGCAGCCGGCGAGCGGGACCCTATCAGAGGACCGTATGGCCGCCATGCGCCGTCGTTCAGCAACCGGTCAGACGCTCCGCGGCCGGCCCGCATTCTCCCACCAGGGCGTGCAACGCGGGCATGTCGTAAATCTCTATCTCGCGTCGGTTGACGCCGACGATGCCCTTCGACTGGAGCTTGGCGAACTGACGGCTGACCGTTTCCAGCGCCAGGCCCAGATAGTTGCCGATCTCGTGGCGTGACAGGCTGAGGTTGAAGCGTCGGGTCGAGAATCCGCGATCGCCATAGCGCTTGGACAGGCTGACCAGGAAGGCCGCGATGCGGACCTCCGCGGTTGCCTTGCCCAGGAGCAGCAGCAGCTCCTGGTCCATCGCCACCTCACGACCGAGCAGCCGGTGCAGCTCCCGGTTGAGACTCGGAATACGCAGGCTCAGCTGTTCCAATCGATCGGCCGGCAGCGCGCACAACGAGGTGGTTTCCAGCGCTTCGGCGGAGCAGTGGTGATGATCGCCGTGGAAGGCATCAAGGCCGACCAGCTCGCCGGGCAGATGGAAACCGACGATCTGCTCGAGCCCGTCGGGGGTCGTCATGCACGCCTTGAGCGACCCGGAGCGAACCACGTACAGCGCCTCGAAGGGGTCACCAGACTCGAAGATGTGTTGACCCCGCTCGATCGTGCGACCGCGACGAACGATCGCTTCCAGCTCGCTGATCTCGCTCTCGGTGAGGGCCCTGGGCAGGCAGAGCTCGGCCAGCGAGCATTCCCTGCAGGACACCTTCAGGCCGAGCAGATTGATGGGACGGGTTGTCGTTGTCATCGGCCGGTCTCCCTACGGGATGTGCCACGGGATGTGCCACGGGTTGTGCCGGTGCGCTTTTTGGAGATTATGCGACCTTTGTCTTGATCAGATGGGGGCTGGCACCGCCTTTCCAGGGGGACCGGTTTGACCTGTGTCAAACATCCAGAGCACCCGGGCTGCGCATCCGTGCTGCTGTGCACGATGTCCGCTGACCCCATTCGCGGCCGCCCCGCCGGGCGGGGTGACGCGCAGCGGCACGATCCCGGGCACAACCCGTGGACCCGACCCGGCATGCATCCCCCAGGAGACGTTTTCAGCGTTGATTTGAATCAATACCGAAGCTGCGGTGCCCGACGATTATCCTCTATCGTAATGAGTATCTCTGCGCAGAGGTACCAAAGGCCGATTGCGTAGCGCCACGTAGTCGCGCCGCCTGGACCGGAGTGGTCCGGTCGGGTGGGTCTTCCCCGTGGTGCTGGCACAAGCGGGCCCGGGTTGGATGGACCCCCAATGGGATGGCCCCCCAATGGGATGACCCTCCCAATGGGATGACCCAGTAGGATGGAAACTTTGCGGGAAGAGGGCGCCGAAACATCGGTATCGGCGTCACTGTAGCGACAGAATCATATCGAGGTAGTCCAGCATGGAGATTCGCTCAATCGCCCTTCACATCGACCGCTCGAAAGCGATGAGCAAGCGCATCGACGCGGCGGTGAGCCTGGCCAGGCGCTTTTCCGCGCGGCTGGACGCTGTCTATATCCCGCCACCCCTGGACGTCGCCTATCTGGGTGAGTCGGTGGTGGCCGCGCAAGCCCTGGCATCGGAGTTCGAAGCCCTGCGGGCGGACGCCGCCAAGGCGCACAAGTATTTCGAGGACGCGGTGCACGCCGCGGGGGTCAGCTGCACCTATCACGAGCTCGACGGGGACGCGCCGGCGCGCCTGGCCGAGGCGGCGCGTTATTCGGATCTGCTGATGGTCGGCCAGGACGATCCGGATGACAGCCGCTCGACCTCGCGCACCACCATCGAGTCGGCGATGCTGATGGCTGGCCGGCCTTCGCTGGTGATTCCATACATCGGCACGGCGGATGACTTCGGCAGTCGGGTGCTGATTGCCTGGAATGCCTCCAGAGAGGCTGCGCGTGCGGTGCATGACGCGATGCCCCTGATCCGCACGGCGACCAAGGTGGACGTGATCGGCGTGGGCGCGGCCGACGATCGTGAGCTGGTGCTCAGCCGCTTGAATCGCTTTGAACAATATCTGAAGGCGCACGATATAACTTGTAGCCTGCACGACGAGATCGACGTGGAGGGCGACATCGGTGAGCTGATGCTGTCGAGAATCAGCGATATGGGCAGCAATCTGCTCGTCATGGGCGCCTATGGGCATTCGCCCATGCGTGAGCTGCTGCTAGGTGGTGTGAGCCGCACGCTGCTGCGTGAGATGACCGTGCCGGTGCTGATGTCGCACTGACGGCTCATGCTCGACGCACCCGGTGTGCCTTGGGGACACCGGGTGCGGGGCGACACCGGGTGTGCGAGTGTCGATGCCCGACCCGTTCGACCCTAGACCGAATTCCCAGAAGGAATTCCCAGAAGGAATTCCCCAGGGAACTCCCCAGGGAACTCCCCAGGGAACTCCCCAGAAGGAATTCCCAAAGAAGAACTTCCAGACAGAGGTCAACGAGGCCAGATGTCCAACTGCTGCCGGAGCGCCGCCGAGACGCGCGCACATTCGGCGTCCGAGCCGGCACCGCGGGCGGATGGCTCCTGTTGCTCCGCCACGGCCTCGGCCAATGCCATCCCGGCGCGCGAGATCGAGTCGAAGACCACGTCCGAGCGTTCCGCCGGATCGTGCTGCAAGGGCAGCGTCGAGGGCGCGTCGCCGCCGCTGCCCATGGCATGCGCACAGGCCGCTGTAGCATCCGGCGACGACACGTGTCAGCCGTCTGCCGCGATCGATGACGGCTTGCGACGGCGCGAGCGCGATGCGACGCTCGCGCGCTTCGAGCAGCCGCTGGAAGACGGCCTGGTCGAGGCGCATCTGATCCTCGAACGCATCGAGTGTCCGGCCTGTGCCTTGATGATCGAACGCAGGCTGGGCGAGCTGGACGGTGTTCGCCAAGCCCTGGTCAACGTCTCCACCAACCGGCTGGTGGTGCGTTACGCACGGTCGCCAGGTGCCACGCTCGATCTCTCCCGCATCCTCGAGTTCATCGAGTCGATGGGCTACGGTGCCCAGCCTTACGATCCCGCGCGTCAGGAGCTGAGTCTGCAGCGCGAGCAACGCGCGCAGCTGCGACGGCTGCTCATTGCCGGTTTCCTGTGCGCCCAGATCATGATGCTCAGCAGCGCCCTGTACTACGGCGATTGGTGGGGGATGGAGCCGCAGTTTCGCGAGCTGTTCTCCTGGTCGGCCTTGGTGCTGTGCATCCCCGTGCTCGGCTATTGCGCCAGCAGCTTCTATGCGGGGGCCTGGCGAGGCCTGCGCTATCGCCAGCCGGGCATGGACCTGCCCGTTGCCCTGGGCCTGAGCATCGCCTTCGCCGGCAGCGTGCATGCGCTGCTCGGTGGTGGCGGCAGCCTGTATTTCGAGTCGGTGGCGATGTTCGTGTTCTTCCTGCTGCTGGCGCGCTACCTGGAGTTCCTCGCGCGCAAGCGATCGGCGATGGGCGTGGAGGCGCTGTTGCAGGAACGTCCGACCATGGCCCTGCGTATCGACCCGCACAGCGGTGCCGCCGAGGTGGTCGCGGCCAGCAGCCTGCAGCCCGGTGAGCGTGTGCGAGTGCTGCCCGGGGAGGGGATTCCCGCCGATGGCCGGATCCTGACCGGCCAGTCCAGCGTGGACCGCTCGCTGCTGACCGGTGAATCCATGCCGCTGCCGGTCAAGGCCGGTGACGAGGTGCTCGCCGGCACCGTCAACCATGAGAGCACACTCGAGCTCGAGGTGGTGCGCGGTTGCGACGACAGCGTGCTCGCGCAGATCCATTCGCTGGTCGAGCGGGCTCGCCAGCACCGCCCGCCGATTGCCGCGCTGGCCGATCGGCTGGCGGGCTGGTTCGTGCTCGCGGTGTTGTTGCTGGCGGCGCTGGTCGCAGCTTTGTGGTACGTGCACCAGCCGGAGCGTTGGCTCGCCGTCACCGTGGCGATGCTGGTTGTCACCTGCCCGTGCGCGTTGTCGCTGGCCACACCGGCGGCGATTGCCGCGGTGACCGGACGACTGGCCGGTCTGGGCCTGGTGCCGATCCGTGGACGGACCATCGAGGCGCTGGCCGAGGTCGACCATTTCGTGCTCGACAAGACCGGCACCCTGACCCGAGGCGAAGCCGAGCTGGTCAGCATCTCCACCTTCGTCGACGGCGCCCTGGACCGGCTGGAGACGCTCGAGCTGCGTCCCGGAACGACCCGCAACAGCTACCTGGCCGACCAGCTCCAGGACGAATACGAGGCTGGTTCTGACGCCGGCGGCACGACGGATACGGATGCCACCCAGGTGCGCTCGGTTCATTCGGATTCCGATCTGGCGCTGGCGGCGGCCTTGGAGCAGCACTCCGAGCACCCGCTGGCGCGCGCGATCCTCAAGGAGGCCGGCGAACGGTTCGAAGAGCGTCTGGGTCAGCTTCAGGCCAGCGACGTGCAGGTCGAACCCGGGGCCGGCGTGCAGGGGACGATCGACGGCTCGCGACTGTTCGTCGGCTCGCTCGATTTCGTCCAGCGGGCGCTGGCCGATCGCCCGGGGCTGGCGGATCTGCGCAGCGTGCTGCGCGAGGTGCTGGACAACCCGGACGGTGACAGCCTGGTGCTGTTGGCAGACGAGAACAGCGTGCGTTCGGTGTTCCGGCTGCGCGACGAGCTGCGGGACGATGCCCTGAGCTTCGTCACGCGTCTGCAACGGATGGGTATACAGCCGCTCATCTTCTCCGGTGACAACCTCTCGGCCGTGTCCAGCGTGGCCCGGCGACTCGATGGCGTCGACTTCCTGGCCGAGCTGACGCCCGCTGACAAGCACGCGCGACTGCAGGCGCTGGCCGCCGCCGGCCACCGGGTCGGGATGCTCGGGGACGGGGTCAATGACGCACCCGTGCTGGCCGCCGCGTCGGTCTCCGTGGCCATGGGCGGTGGCACGCAGATCGCGCGTGTTGCGTCGGATGCGTTGTTGCTGAGTGAACGCCTGGAATCGTTGGCGGACGCGATACTGCTGGCGCGGCGCTCGCGCCGTATCATCAAGCAGAATCTGGTCTGGGCGCTGTGCTACAACGCCATGGCGCTGCCGGCGGCGGCGCTGGGCGTGGTCGCGCCCTGGATGGCGGCGATCGGCATGTCGGCCAGCTCGCTCATCGTGGTCGGCAACAGCCTGACCTTGCTGGCGGCGAAGCGCCCGACCGCTGAACGTCGACCACGGGCGGACAGCGCTCGGCTGGCCCCGGGCGTCGAATCCACCACCACCGCTTGACGCGTGACCTGTCACCGATACCCCGTCACCGGTATCCCCACTACTGGTCTGCGGGTGTCGAGGTACAGGGTCCCGCACCGCCATCGGAGTGCGTACGTTTGGATGTGCTCTATCTGCTCATCGGAGTCTCGGTGCTGGCCATCGTCGGCGTGATTGCGCTGCTGCTCTGGGCCGTGCGCAGCGGCCAGTACGACGACATGGAGGGGCCGGCGTGGCGCGTGCTCATGGACGACGATGCGCCCCGGCCGACCTCGAGCAAGCGCGATTCCGCTGCTGGCGAGCGCGACGCGGCGGGCTCGCGCGACTGATCGATCGCCCACCCCCTTGCCCAACGGCTGCAACCGGGCACGGCGCTGCTCGGTGTCGCCTCGTCGTGGCCATCGTCGTTCGAGCGCCGTCCCGCCGTGGGTTGCGTGCGGTATCTCACAACTTCGGGTCGTTGCGTGCTCACCCGGATGCCTTCAGGTGTATTTTCCGTTCACATGGGAACCTGTATCGACAACGAGTCGGGTGCCGTGCGCCGCGAGCGCAGTCGATGGAGTGGTCAATCGTGAATGACACACCGAAGACGCTCGTCACCCTCGAGCTTGCGCCAGAAGAGGCCCGCTACGAGCTCGCCAGCGCACTGCCGGTCCTTCGTGAGCTGGACCTGGACGCAGCGTATGGACTCGTGACCATCAGTCCGAAGAGACATCTCTACGTGCTGCGGGTACGCGGCGTAGTGGACCGGGAGCGGTTACTGGCCGTGCCGCAGGTCAAGGGCGTGCATGGCGATGTCCGGATCTCGACCACGGACGAGTGCTGAGGGCCGTGTGACGGGTGTGGATGCACGCAGAGCATCCGTGAAGCTTGTACGCCGGGTGGCAGGGACGCGGCGAAGCGGCGCGCCCGGCCGTCGGACCTCGGTGGCGAGGCGTTGTCCGGCCGTGACCGTACCAGCGGTCCTGGATTGACGCCCCGTATCGACATCCGTATCGACACCCCGAATCGACGTCCTGGAGGGAAATCTGATGGCGGAGAAGATTAGAGTCCTGATTCAAATGCGTCACACGCCCGAGCTGGGCCTGGCCGCGACCACGCGTGGTGTGCCAAGAGCGCCGGCGCCGGAGGCGGTGCCCGGCTTCCATCTGGATGCCGGCTATGCACCGGTCGCGGTGCCACGCAAGGCCCGGCGTGCGGCGATAAGGTCGCGTGAGGTGGGTCGGTTGTTCAGCTTCGATACGACCCCCGAGGCCGCTACCTATCTGATCCGCGGCGAGGTCGAGGACGACAATGCGCTGGATCGGCTCAGCGACGCTGTGCGGTCGGATCCGAACGGCGTGGGCGTGTTCTCCGACCCGCGCATCAGCAGCTTCGCGGTCTGTCCCTCCGGGCCGGTGGGCAGTCACGCCGACGTCGCCAACCGGCTGTCGGTGGCGACGCTGCACAACCGTGGTATGAACGGCAGCGGCGTGCTCACCGCGATAGTCGATACCGGTGTCAACGTAGCGCATCTCAACGCGCGTGGCATGAATCCCGGGTTCGATGCCGGCCGGAGCTGGTCACCGGTGCCCGGCTCGGTGCTGGGGGCGATGCCGGTGGATCATGGCACCATGTGTGCGTTCGATGTGTGCATCAGCGCGCCCGAATGCACACTGCTGGACTACGCCTTGCTGCAGTCCCGGGCGCAGGGCGGCTCGGTGATGGATGGATTCCTCAGCGACGCGGTCAGCGGATTCAGCCGGCTGCTGGAGCTGATGACCGGCCCCGATGCGCCACCTGCCCTGGTGGTCAACAACAGCTGGGGCATGTTCCATCCATCGTGGGATTTCGAGGTCGGCCACCCGGGCAACTACAGTGACAACCCGGAGCATCCGTTCAACATAATCGTCGAGTCCTTGGAGGACGCCGGCGCGGATATCCTGTTCGCGGCCGGCAACTGCGGTGCCGAGTGCCCGGATGGTCGTTGTCAGGGGGCGACCAGTGAGGGGATCTACGGCGCCAACAGCAGCGCGAGCGTGCTGTGCGTGGCCGGTGTCACTGTCGAGGACGTGCGACTCGGGTACTCGACCCAGGGTCCCGGTCGGCTGCTGGGCGACAAGCCGGACATCTGCGCCTACACCCACTTCTCCGGCTCAGGTGTCTACCCGAACGACGTGGACGGCGGCACCTCGGCGGCCTGCCCGGTGGCGGCCGGAGTGATCTCGGCCATTCGCAGCCGCTATCCGGCCAGCGAGGTCGCACCGGCTACCTTGCGAAATCTGATCAGACGGTCGGCCAATGACCTTGGCATGCAAGGTTTCGACTACGACCATGGATTCGGCGTGATCGACGTGGAGAGGTTGCTGAATCTGCTCGATCGGCGCGAAGAGCAGCCGATCGCGGTAGGCCAGACGGTCAGTGGGCATCTGGCCGAAGCGGGTGCGACCCTGACCTACCGGCTCAGATTGAGCGACGCCCTGACCATCGCCCTGGATGGCCCACAGGGCGTTGACTTCGATCTCTACGTGCGCAAGGGCGAGGCGCCGACCACCGACCTCTACGATCAGCGTGGCTTCACCGGCTCGGCCGACGAGAAGATCCGCGTGCAGCCCGCGGGCCCGGGTGATTACTACGTCATGGTGCGTGCCTACCGGGGCAGCGGCGCCTTCACGCTGAAGGCGAGCCTCGAGTAGGCGCGTCGGCTTCAGTCGGCGATGCTCGCCTCGAAGCCGACGTGATGCGGCGCCGGCACCTGATCCTGAAGATGGGTGCTGGCGCGCAGACGCCACTCGTTGGTTTCGACCTGCAGGTACCAGCGTCCTTCGCCGGGTGGATCCCAGCTCGCGAGGTAGCGACCGCCGCCCGCGTGCTGCAGCGTCAACCGTTGGTCGCGCCCCGACCGGGTCGCGTTCAGCAGGCTGAGAGTCAGAGCGTCGGGCATCTGGAATCCCGGCCTCCCGCTGGACAGATCCAGCACCAGCCGCCCCGGCTCCATGCTCAGTTGTGCCGAGAGCGCTTGATCCACGGCGGCCTGGTCACGTTCCAGGGTGCGATTGATCTCCTTGCCGCGCTTGTAGTAGTCGTCGACGACCAGCCCATCGAAACCGCGTATGGACAGGCTGAGCATGATCATGCCGGTCAATACCGCGACCACCGGGATCCCCAGCACCAGCCAGGCGAACGGCTCCTGGTACCAACGGGTGCTGCCCCGTGTCGTCATCCGGGACAGGGAGTGCAATTGCTCGCTCATGTTGTGAACCTGACTGACGGTGGATGGCCAGCCGGCAACCTGCGTTGCCGGTCATGGCGTCGCGAACGCAAAGGCATCAGCGTCGCGGTCCGAGGAAGCGCGCCTCCTCCAGGACCCGACGCTCCGGTGCGTCAACGTCGCTCATCACGAACACGACCTCGGAGCTGCTCTGCGACAGCAAGGCCGGATCGATGCGGACGCTGGCCGGCAACGACAGCACCTGGCCGCCCGCGACCTCATGGGTCTGGCCTTCAATACTGAGGATGGCGCCATCCAGCCCCTGTACGCCGATGGTATAGCGGTGCGCGGTCTCGGACTTGTTGATCAGCTTGAGCGTGTAGACATTCTCGACCCTGCCGTCGGCTGTGTCACGAAACAGCGCATTACGGTCGCGGATCACATCGAGAGCGAGCGGGGCGCGCAGCAGCACCGAGACGAACGCGGCGATGGCGATGCACACCAGCAGGCTTGCATAGATCAGGGTTCTTGGCCGCAGCAAACGGGTCGGAATACCGTCCATGGCGTTCTGGGTCGTGTAGCGCACCAGACCCTTGGGATAACCAACCTGCTCCATCACGCTGTCACAGGCGTCTACGCAGGCCGCGCAGCCGATGCAGGTGTATTGCAGGCCATCGCGTATGTCGATGCCGGTCGGGCAGACCTGTACGCACATCTTGCAGTCGATGCAATCACCCAGACCCTGGGCGCGATGGTCAGCGCTGCGACGCCGCGAGCCACGTGGCTCACCGCGTTTCTCGTCATAGGCAATCAGCAGCGTGTTGCGGTCGAACATCGCGCTCTGGAAGCGCGCGTACGG